>NZ_LWDV01000007.1:212809-399787 GCF_001693735.1 Orenia metallireducens | reverse complement strand
GGATACCTTAATTTTAAGGTGTCTTTTTTTATTTTGTATATATTTTTTTTTCTGTTGAATACTAATCATTGATATTGTAAAAAGATTTTATGTATAAAACTAAGCAATTGTTAATATGATAGAGTTAATTAATAATAATTTCTATTAATAAGTAATAATCAAATTTGTACTTTTATACTATTCTTATTATATAATATAAATAAAAGTCAGAGTAGGTCAGAAAAGTTAACCTAAGGAGAGGGTGGTATGAAAAGTCTTTCAGATAATATTGAAGAGTATATTAAAGGTTTATTAAAAGTCAACAATACTATAAAAATCCAAAGAAATAAATTAGCAGATAAATTTAATTGTGTGCCTTCTCAAATTAATTATGTTTTACAAACAAGGTTTTCTTTTGAAAAAGGCTATATAATAGAGAGTTACCGTGGTGGAAATGGATATATTAAAGTCACAAAAATTAGATTAAATATTAATCAGAATATAATAAATAGATTATATAATATGATAGGAGATTATATTAATCAAAAACAGGCATTTAGTCTAATTGAACGATTATTTGAAGAAGAGATTATAAGTTTTTCGGAAAAGTTATTATTAGAGGCTATGGTTAATAGGGATAGTATAGGGTTAAGTTTACCAACAAGAGATAGTGTAAGAGCTCGACTACTTAAAAATGTTTTACAAACTTTGTTAAGGGTAAAGAGGTGAGAATATGCTATGTCAAAATTGTCAAGAACATGATGCAAAAGTACATGTAAGTAAGATTATTAATGGAGAAAAAGAGGATATATATCTTTGTGAGGAATGTGCCCATATAAGTGAAGGTTTAGATTTTGGACTTGATTTTTCTTTTAATAATTTATTGACTGGATTGTTAAATAATCAATTTCACCCTCATCATAAAATTAATTTATCAAATCATAAAATTAAGTGTGAATTTTGTGGTTTGAGTTATGATATTTTTAGTAAAAGTGGAAGATTAGGTTGCAATGAGTGTTATAATTCCTTTACAGATAAGATAGATAAAGTTTTACGAAGGATTCATGGAAATAACCGACATACAGGGAAGGTACCTAAACGGGCAGGAGAGAGGGTTATGGTTAAAAGAAGGGTTAAAGAGCTTAGAAAGTTAATGGATGAAGCAGTAGCAACAGAAGAGTTTGAAAGAGCGGCAGAACTGAGGGATGAAATTAAAGAATTAAAGGATGAAATTGGTGAATAAAGGAGGGGTGAGATTATGATAGATGAACTTATAAGTCAATGGATGAAGAAGACAGGTCCTGATTCTGATGTGGTAATTAGTAGTAGGATTAGATTAGCTCGTAATCTAGAAAATATTAAATTTACTAATCAAGCAAGTGAAGATGAATTAAAAGAGGTAATAAATAACGTTAATAATTTGTTATTAAATGATAATAAATTTGGTTTGAATTTATTAGAATTAAGTAATTTATCTCAAAATAAAAAGAATATGTTAGTAGAAAGGCACTTAATTAGTCCTGATTTATCTGAAAGAAATATTAATAATGCTGTAGCATTATCTTCTGAAGAAACTATTAGTTTAATGATTAATGAAGAGGATCATTTGAGATTACAAGTACTTTTACCTGGGTTACAGTTGCAAGAGGCGTGGGATTTAGCTGATAAAATAGATGATTACCTAGAGCAAGGAATTAATATAGCTTTTGATGAAAAGTATGGTTATTTAACTGCTTGTCCTACAAATGTAGGAACAGGATTAAGGTCGTCTATAATGGTTCATTTACCTGCCTTAACAATGGTAAATAGAGTCAAAAACTTTATAGCTGCAATATCTCAATTAGGTTTAGCTGTTAGAGGACTATATGGTGAAGGGACTGAAACGGTAGGTAATTTATATCAAATATCTAATCAAGTGACTTTAGGAAGGTCTGAAGATGAGATAATAGAGAATTTAATAGAAGTAACCCATCAAATTATTACTCAAGAGAGAAATGCTAGAGAGATTTTATTAAAAGAAAAAGAGATGTTTTTAAAAGATCAAATTTATCGTGCTTACGGTACTTTAAAATATGCTTATAAGATATCTGTAGAAGAGGCAATGAAGCTTATTTCAAATGTAAGATTAGGTATTGATTTGGGTATAATAGAAGATGTAGAATCTACAATTTTAAATCAACTTATGGTAATTATTAGACCTGCTACTTTACAGGTTCTTAAAGGAGAAGAGATGACAATAGAAGATAGGCATATTTATAGAGCACAATTGATAAGAGAGAGGTTACAGTGAGGAGGGAGTTAAATGATTTTTAGTAGGTTTACCGATAGATCTCGGAAAGTAATGGCATTGTCTCAAGAAGAAGCCAAAAGATTTAATCATAATTATATTGGAACAGAACATCTATTATTAGGTTTAATTAAAGAAGGAGAAGGGATAGCCGCTAAAGCTTTAAAGGCTAGTGGGTTTAGTTTAGAACAATTGAGAAAAAAAGTAGAAGAGATGATTGGAAAGGGTAATGAGGAAGTTGCCGATAATAATCTACCTTTTACTCCTAGAACCAAAAAAGTCTTAAATTTATCTTTAGAAGAAGCAAGACGTTTAGGACACAATTATATTGGAACAGAACATTTATTATTAGGTTTGCTTAAAGAAGGGGAAGGTATAGCTGCAAGGGTTTTAAATGAGGAAGGTGCAGAATTTAATAAAATTCAATCAGAAATAATTAAATTATTAGGGGGAACTAATATTAGTGGAAAAGGTAATTACTCTCCTAAAAGTAGTTCTAAAAATTTACAACAATTTAGTACAGATTTGACCCAATTAGCTAGTGAAAATCAATTGGATCCGGTAATTGGACGAAGTAGAGAAATAGAAAGGGTAATTCAGATTCTAAGTCGTCGCAAAAAGAATAACCCATGTTTGATAGGTGAACCAGGTGTAGGAAAGACCGCTATTGTAGAAGGGTTGGCTCAGAGAATTGTAGAAGGTGATGTTCCTGAAACTTTAATGAATAAAAGAGTACTTGCCTTAGATTTAAGCTCTCTATTAGCTGGTTCTAAATATAGGGGAGAATTTGAGAAGAGATTAAAATCAGTAATGAATGAGATTAAAGAGTCTGGAAATACTATCTTATTTATTGATGAATTGCACACTTTGGTAGGGGCAGGAGGAGCAGAAGGTGCTATTGATGCTGCTAATATTTTAAAACCACCATTAGCTAGAGGTGAGTTACAGACTATAGGAGCTACAACTTTAAATGAATATCGTAAATATATTGAAAAAGACTCTGCTTTAGAAAGAAGATTCCAATCAGTTATAGTTGAAGAGCCTAGTGTAGAAGATACCAAAGAAATTTTAAAGGGATTACGTGATGCTTATGAAGCTCATCACAGAGTTAAAATTACCGATGATGCTATTAATGCAGCGGCAGAATTATCTCATCGTTATATTACGGACCGGTTCTTACCTGATAAAGCGATTGATTTGATAGATGAAGCAGGTTCTAAAGCTAGACTACAGCAAAATACTGCTCCAAATGAGATAAAAGAGTTAGATAAAGAGTTAGAAAAGATTCAACAAGAGAAAGAAGCCACTATTAAAGCTCAAGAATTTGAAGCAGCTGCTAAATTAAGAGATAAGGAAAAGCATATTAAAGAAAGATTAGAGGAGATAAAGACAGAGTGGAAGAATGAAAAGGGTATGAATAATACTGATATTACTCGTGAAAGTGTTGCTAGGGTAGTCTCTGATTGGACTGGTATTCCTGTTATGAAATTAGCCGAAGAAGAATCTGATAAATTACTTAATTTAGAAGAGGAACTTCATAATAGAGTTATAGGTCAAGATGAAGCAGTTTATGCTGTTTCCCAAGCAATCAGAAGATCTAGAGCAGGATTAAAAGATCCTAAAAGACCGATTGGTTCATTTATCTTCTTAGGTCCAACAGGTGTAGGTAAGACAGAATTAGCTAAAACATTAGCTGAAGTAATGTTCGATGATGAAGATGCAATGATTAGAATTGATATGTCAGAATATATGGAAAAACATTCAGTCTCTAGATTGGTTGGTGCTCCTCCAGGTTATGTTGGTCATGAAGAAGGTGGGCAATTAACTGAAAAGGTAAGGCGCCGACCTTATGCGGTTATTTTATTTGATGAGATTGAAAAGGCTCATCCTGAAGTCTTCAATATATTATTGCAGGTACTTGAAGATGGTCAATTGACAGATTCACAAGGTAGAACTGTAGACTTTAGAAATACCGTTTTAATCATGACTTCAAATGTAGGAGCTAATGTTATTCAAAATAAATCTGGTAATCTTGGATTTAAAACTATTGAGCCTGATATAAAGAATAAAGAATATGAAGAGATGAAAGATAGGGTAAAATCTAAATTAAAAGATATGTTTAGACCAGAATTTTTAAATAGGTTAGATGAAATTATCGTTTTTCATGCTTTAGATGAAGAGCATATTAAAGAAATTGTAGATTTAATGCTAGAAGAATTAGAAGATAGGTTAAAAGAGCGTAATATAAGGATAGAGATTAGTCAAGCAGCTAAAGAGATGCTCGCTAAAGAAGGATATGATAAGGAGTTTGGTGCAAGACCTTTACGTAGAACTATAAGACGCCTTGTGGAGAATCCTCTTGCTGAAAAATTCTTATCAAAAGAATTTGATGATGGTGATACTATCAAGATAGACCTTGAGAATAATAGTTTAAAATTTACTAAATAGTAAAAGAGGGCAGCGGTGGACTCACCCTGCTTTCTTTTTATATCATTTTAAAGTATTAATAATTTATATTATAAGTATATTTTTCTACTTAGTAGCAGTTAAAAACTTTATAAAACTATTAAACTTAAAATTTCATGAAAGGTTGCTTACTTGTTAATTTTACAAAAAAATGTTATAATAAATTGCGGACTATTAATTATTTGATTAGGTGATTTTTTAATGGCAAAAAATAAAAAAAGATATATATGTCAAGAATGTGGTTATCAAGCTCTAAGATGGAGTGGAAAGTGCTTAGGTTGTAATAGTTGGAATACATTAGTTGAAGAGATTATTGATACTAAAGAACAGAAGAAGGAAGCACAGGTAACTACGAATATAAGACCAGAAAAGATAAACGAGATAGAGATTGAATCAGAAGATAGAAAGAAGACTGGATTTTCAGAGTTAGATAGGGTGTTAGGTGGAGGAATTGTACCAGGATCTTTAATTTTAATTGGAGGAGATCCTGGGATAGGTAAATCCACCCTTTTATTGCAAACATCCTATAATGTTAGTCAGATATATGATAAGGTATTATACATATCAGGAGAAGAGTCACCAAGGCAAATAAAATTACGAGCTGATAGATTAGAAACTATTAATTCAAGTATGTATATATTAGCAGAAACAAATTTATTAACTATTGTCAATAACGTTGAAGAGTTAAATCCCGACCTATTAATTATTGATTCGATTCAAACCATATATAACCCAAATTTAGAATCTGCTCCTGGAAGCGTTAGTCAAGTAAGAGATGCAACAGGGCGATTAATGAGGTTAGCTAAAAAGAATAACATTCCAATCTTTATTGTTGGTCATGTTACTAAAGAAGGTTCAATTGCTGGTCCAAGAGTTTTAGAGCATATGGTAGATACAGTGTTATATTTTGAAGGTGACCGTCACTATACCTATCGAGTTCTAAGGGCAGTCAAAAACCGTTTTGGTTCTACTAATGAAATAGGTATTTTTGAAATGAGACAAGGTGGCTTATCAGAGGTATTGAATCCTTCCCAATTGTTTATTTCAGAGAGGGCTAATAATGTTTCTGGTTCTGTTATTATACCTTGTATGGAAGGAAGTAGACCTATTTTGGTAGAATTACAGTCTTTAGTTAGTTCTGCTACCTTTGGAACACCAAGTAGAATGACTACAGGAGTAGATCACAAGCGTGTATCCTTACTTTTAGCCGTATTAGAGAAAAAATTAGGTCTCCATATACAAGGGCAAGATGTCTATATTAATATTGCTGGAGGATTTCAAGTTGATGAACCAGCAGTAGATTTAGGATTAATTGCAGCAGTTGTTTCTAGTTTTAGAGATATAGCTATACCCCAAGAGTTTGTTATTCTTGGTGAAGTTGGTTTATCTGGTGAAGTAAGGGCAATTAGCCAAATTGAAAAAAGGATTAATGAAGCTAGTAAATTGGGATTCACTAAATTTATTATACCTAAAAGCAATAGTGAAGACTTAAATTATTCAGATATAGAGATTTATGGAGTTAGCAATGTTTATCAAGTTTTAGATCTTATATTAGGGGGGTGAATAAATGAGTTTCAATGATGAAGAGTTTACTGAAATTTTAAAACTTGTTGCTCCAGGAACCCCTTTTAGAGAAGGATTAGAGAATGTTTTACGAGCTAAGACTGGAGCTTTAATTGTAGTTGGTGATAGTGAAGAGGTCTTAGCGGCTGTTGATGGAGGCTTTAATATTAATTGTGAGTTAACTCCTACTAGGTTATATGAACTTGCTAAGATGGATGGAGCAATTGTATTAAGTAGTGATACTCAAAGAATTTTGTGTGCTAATACACAACTGGTACCTGATCCTTCAATTTCTTCAGTAGAAACAGGTACTAGACACCGTACTGCTGAACGAATAGCTAAACAAACTGGAGAACTTGTTGTATCAATTTCTCAAAGAAGAAATATAATAACTTTATATAAAGAAGATAAGAGGTATATATTAGAAGAGATTAGTAGTATCTTAGCAAAAGCTAATCAAGCAACCCAGACTTTAGAAAAGTATAGAAGTGTTTTAGACCAAGTTTTAACCAATTTGAGTGCTTTGGAATTTGAAGATTTAGTTACTATCTCTGATGTAGCTACTACTATTCAAAGAACAGAGATGGTTTTAAGAATTGCAGAGGAGATTGAAAAGTATATTAATGAATTAGGTAATGAAGGGCGCTTAATTAAGATGCAGTTAGAAGAACTAGTGGCTAATGTTAAAGAAGAAGGATTGTTAATTATTAAGGATTATCAAGCTGAGATGGAGGGTGAAGAAGAGGTAGATGGGGAAGAGTCTATTGATATTTTTGAGAAATTCTCTTCATATGCATCTGATGAGTTACTCAGTTTATCCACAATAAGTAAACACTTAGGTTATGGTGGAAATATAAATGCTTTAGATTTATCTATTTCACCTAGAGGCTATAGGCTATTAAGAAAGATCCCGCGTCTACCAATGGTAGTTATTGAAAATCTAGTAGAGGTTTTTGGTGATTTCCAAGAGGTGCTTAATGCATCTATTGATGAACTTGATGATGTTGATGGAATTGGTGAAGTAAGAGCTCAGGCGATAAAAGAAGGATTGAAGAGATTAAGAGACCAAGTCTTATTAGATCGGCATATTTAGTGGTATTCATTGACATTATAAGGTATATATGATATAATTAAAAGGAGTATCATGCATTGAATGGGGGTTATATTAATGTTTGAAGTGGGAGATAAGATTGTTTATCCAAATCACGGTGCTGGGACAATTATAGATATAGAACAAAAAGAGATTTTAGGAGAGAAGAAGCAATATTATATTATGAAATTACCAATTGGTGATATGAAGGTGATGATTCCTAAAGATAATGTGGAAGAGATTGGACTTCGTAATGTAGTAGATAGCAATATGGTTTCTAAAGTTTATCAAGTTCTAAAGGGAGATCAAAGTGAGATGTCTCAAAATTGGAATCGACGTTTTAGGGCTAATACTGAGAAGATAAAGACTGGTGATATCTTTGAGGTGGCAGAGGTTGTTAGGAATTTAACTATTAGAGATATAGTTAAAGGTCTATCTACAGGAGAAAAGAAGATGTTAAATAATTCTCGACAAATCTTAATTAGTGAATTAGTTTTAGCTGAGGGTAAGGATGAAAAGGAAGTTGAAGAAAAAATCAATACTATATTTGAGGAACAAGAATTTGAAGAAGAATAAAATTTGACGTCAGGTTTACCTGGCGTTTTACCTTTGTAAGTAATAATTATCAAATTTTTAATTTTAAGGAAGTTTATTGTGATAATATTTAAATATTTTATAGCCATTAAACTTTACTTATAAATTGTCTCAAAAGTTTGAATTAATAGTTAAAGATAAAAAATATAGATTTGAAAAGTTTTATTAGGAGTCAGACTATTATAAAAAGGAGGTGAAAAAATGTTAAATAAATTTTGGAGATTAATTTTTGCTACTGTTGGAGGGGTTTTAGGTTATCAGATTGTAGATTATTTAAATTTATCAGAAGAGATAACTTTGAATTTGTACAACCTTGTTACAAATAATAATATCTATGGAATAATAGCTGGAGCTTTACTAGGATTTATACTATTACCTTATATAGTAGAGAAGCTTGTACAGATTATAGTGAAATTTGAAAATAATTTAGAAGGAATTCCTGGTAAGGATATCATAGCAGGCATTTGTGGATTAATAGTTGGGTTACTTTTAGGAGTATTGGTTGTAGTTGCTTTTTCAATACAGTCTATTCCAACATTTGGTTTATGGATTCAAATAATTGTTAATTTAATTTTAGGTTATTTAGGTTGGACTCTAGCAGTTAATAAGAGTAAGGAATTATTTAATACTATAATACAAGCTCATAAGAAGGATAATTTAGTAGAAGCTAATAATTCAGAAACTTTAGGAGCAACTTATAAAATTTTAGATACAAGTGCAATTATTGATGGTAGGATAGCTGATATATGTCAAACTGATTTTATTGAAGGTGTAATGATTATACCTAAATTTGTTTTAGAGGAATTACAACATATTGCTGATTCTCCCGACCTTTTAAAGAGAAATCGTGGTAGAAGAGGTTTGGATATTTTAAAGAAAATCCAAAAAGAGTTAGAGATAACTGTGGAGATTTATGAAGAGGATTTTCATGATACTGATGAAGTAGATAGTAAATTGGTTAAATTGGCTAAGCTTTTAAATGGTAAAGTAATTACTAATGATTATAATTTAAATAAAGTAGCTGAATTACAAGGTGTTTCTGTTTTAAATATTAATCAATTAGCTAATGCAGTTAAACCAGTAGTATTGCCAGGAGAAGAGATGGAAGTCAAGATTATTAAAGATGGAAAAGAACCAGGACAAGGGATAGGTTATTTAGATGATGGTACAATGATTGTTGTTGACCATGGTAAAGATTATATTGGTGATAATATAGATATTCTGGTTACAAGTATTTTACAGACATCTGCTGGTAGAATGATATTTGCTAAGCCTAAATTTTTAGCTAGACAAGCTTTATAGTAATTAATAATTGATTGCTGGTAACTGCTGGCAATCAATTATTAATGAGTAGACTTAATGGAGGAATTGTTAATGAAGGTAAGTGTAGTAATTCCAGCAGCAGGACAAGGTAAGAGAATGGAAGCTAATAAGAACAAGCAGTTTTTATTATTAGATAGTAAGCCGATTTTGGCACATACAATTACTATCTTTGAAAGCAGTTCTAGTATTGATGAGATTATATTGGTTGCTGAAAGTGAAGAGTTAGACTATTGTCAATCTGAAATCATACATAAATATAATTTTAATAAAGTGAGTAAAATAGTAGAAGGTGGAGCAACAAGACAAGAATCGGTCTATAATGGATTAAAAGGGGTAGCTGAGGATACTGATTTTATTTTAATTCACGATGGTGCTCGACCATTGTTGACAAATGAGCTAATTGAACATATAATTACAGAGGTTGAAAAGTATCAGGCGGTGGCTATTGGTGTTCCAGTAAAAGATACAATCAAAATAATCAATCAAGATAAAGTTATTGTTGATACTCCAAAAAGGGATAATTTAATTGCTATTCAGACACCACAGGCTTTTAGAAGGGATTTGATATTAGAGGCTTATCAAAGAGCCTGTGAGGATGATTATTTAGGAACAGATAGCTCTAGCTTAGTAGAAAGGTTGAATAAAGAGGTAAGAGTTATAGAAGGCTCTTATGAAAATTTAAAGATAACTACTCCAGAAGATTTGGAATTGGCAGAAAGAATTATATCAAGGAGGTTGGTATGAGAGTAGGTATTGGCTACGATGTTCATAAATTGGTAGAAGGTGAAAGTTTAATATTAGGTGGAGTTAAGATAGATTATTCCCATGGATTAGAGGGTCACTCTGATGCTGATGTTTTATTACATGCTATTAAAGATGCTTTATTAGGAGCAGTTGGAGAAGGGGATATTGGGCGTCACTTTCCTGACAATGACCCTCAATATAAAGGTATTTCTAGTTTAAAATTATTGGCTGAAGTAAGTAAACTACTCTTTAATAAAGGTTTTGAGCTTAATAATTTGGATGGTGTAATTATTGCTCAAAAGCCTAAACTAGCATCTTATATCAAAGAAATAGAAGAGAATATAGCTCAGGTTCTAAATGCTGATTTAGATAAAGTAAACATCAAGGCAACAACTACAGAAAGATTGGGTTTTGTTGGCAGAGAAGAAGGGATTGCAGCAGAAGCAATAGTAAGTGTAAAAGAAAGGTAGGTATAAATAATGTTAGTTAAAGAACTAATGAGTTCGACCATAATTACAGTAAGTCCAGAAGCAACTGTTGGAGAAGCAGAACGGTTAATGAGTGTAAATAGTATTGGGAAAATAGTAGTAGAAGAAGATAAGAAAGTATTGGGGATTGTAACTGATGGAGATTTAGTAAATCAGCATAATTTAAATATACGTATTAAAGAGGTTATGGAAGCAGAAGTAATCACAATAAATGAAAATAAGAGTATTCAAGAGGCTGCTCAGCTATTATCAGATAATCAGATTAGCGGAGTTCCTGTCTTGAATGATGAAGGAGAGCTTGTTGGTATTATTACTTCTTCTGATATTGTTTCAGGTTATGTCAAAGAAGAGAGAACTGCAAAATTATCTCCAGAAAGCTCTGCGATTTACTTATCAATGACTAGAAGTAGAGAATATGAAAACTACTGGTTAGATAAGATTAAAGGTTATGGATATAGAGTAGCTATTACCCAAACTGGTGCTAATGCTGAAAATTTGCCTATTAAATTAAGAGAGAGCACAACAGTAGCAGCAATTGCTCGTGGAGTTATTAAAGAAAATTTAAGAGAAAAGATGGCTGTATCTAATGCTGTTAAGGATGCTTATACTCAACTTAATCTAGTTAACCCTGGCTTAGGTGGAGGATTTAAAGTTGCTATTGTAAGAGGTGAGGGTAGACTAGCAGTAGCTGTATTTGGAAAGTTTGGACATGCTTTGGTTGATGGTCCAGAACAGCTATCTGTTGGTATGAGTGTAATTTAATAGTGGACAAGGGCGGTCAGGTAAACTGGTTGCCTTTTATTTTAGTAAGAAGATAGTTAGCTTGCAAAGGGTTATAAGATGTTTTATAATAAACATAATTATAAAGTTATAGGAAGGAGAAATTTATGAGTGATGTTAGAGTAAGATTTGCTCCAAGTCCAACGGGGCAGATACATATTGGAAATATTAGAACAGCTTTATTTAATTACTTATTTGCTAAAAAGAATAATGGAACCTTTATTCTAAGAATAGAAGACACCGATAGAGAACGTTCTACTAGTGAATTTGAAGAGGTTATTCATCGTGAGATGGATTGGTTAGGTTTAGAATGGGATGAAGGTGTGAAGGTTGGCGGAAATCATGGACCTTATCGACAAATGGAAAGATTAGATATTTATCAAGAGTATGTAGAGCAGCTTTTAGATAAGGGGTTAGCTTATTATTGTTATTGTACTACTGAAGAGTTAGATGAAATGAGAGAAGAGCAACGTCAAAAAGGTCAACCACCACGTTATACTGGGAAATGTCGTTGTTTAGGTCAAGATGAAAGAGATAAATTAGAGGCAGAAGGAAGAAGACCTGTTGTTAGATTTAAAGTTCCAGATGAAGAAAAAGAACTTATCGTTGATGACTTAATTCGTGGAAGAGTATCTTTTAGTAGTGAAGTTATTGATGACTTTGTAATAGTAAAGTCTGATGGTATTCCTACATATAATTTTGCAGTAGTTGTAGATGATTATTTAATGAAGATTAGCCATGTTATCCGTGGAGAAGACCATTTATCTAATACTCCAAAACAGCAGTTATTATATGAAGCTTTAGGCTGGGAAGCTCCTAACTTTGCTCATTTATCAATGATTTTGGGTACTGATAAGTCTAAGTTGAGTAAAAGAAGTGGAGAAGCTTATGTATATGTAAGTGAGTATCGTAAAAAAGGATATTTACCAGAAGCTTTGATTAATTTCTTATCCTTACTAGGATGGTCTCCAGAAGATGAAGAAGAGATATTAAGTAAAGAAGATATTATTAAACAGTTCTCTATAGAGAGAGTTAATAAGAGTGCTGCTGTTTTTGATGTCGAAAAGCTAAATTGGATGAATGGAATGTACATCAGAGCTGCTGAATTAAATCAAATAGTAGAATTAGCTAAGCCTTATATTCTTGAGGCAGGCTATGATTTATCTGATAAATCTGAAGAGTGGATTGGATTATTGATAGATACTGTGAGAGGTTCTTTGAATTATTTGGCAGAAATTACTGACCATCTTGATATCTTTTTTGGTGAATTAGAATATACTGATAAAGAGAAGGCAGTGGAGGATTTCAAACAAGATAAAGTGGATATAGTTTTTGAAACTTTAAAAGAAAATATCTTAGCTTTAGAAACTTTAGATCCTCAAGAGATTAAGAAAATGTTAAAGAAGACCCTTAAAGAGTTACCTGTTGGAGGAAGATTATTTTATCACCCAACTAGATTTGCTTTAACAGGTAAAGGGTCAGGTCCAGAATTATATAATGTAATTGCTTTATTAGGGAAAGAAGAATGTGCTAACAGATTAGATAAAGCTTTATCTTTAAGATAAGTTTTAGAAAGGGTTTAATGGCTATGAAAGGGATTAGTAGATTAGAATTAGTTCTTTTAGAGAGAAGGTATCATAGGCTGAAAGTACCTTTAAGAACATCTAATTGAATGCCCCCTTGAGCTAAATAGCTGAACATGATAGTAGGCTATTTCGTTTAGTCAGCGTTATTTGACTAGAAAGTGAGTTATCCTGTTAGTAGGGTAGCTAAGCAGAGTGGAACCACGGCCTGTCGTCTCTGAATTAAAGGGGATGATAGGCTTTTTTACTTGGAGGTGATAAATAATGTTATTTAGAAAGATCAGAGATGATATTACTGTTATTTTTGAGCGTGATCCAGCAGCTACTAGTATATTTGAGGTTTTATTAACCTATTCAGGGTTACATGCTATTATTTTTTATAGAATAGCCCATCCATTATATAATATTGGTTTAAGGCTTATTCCTAGGATTATATCTCAATTTGCTAGATTTATAACAGGGGTTGAGATACATCCTGGAGCTAAAATAGGAAAAGGATTCTTTATAGACCATGGGATGGGAGTTGTTATTGGGGAGACTACTGAAATAGGTGATAATGTTACTATTTATCAGGGGGTAACTCTAGGTGGAACAGGAAAAGAAAGTGGTAAAAGGCATCCAACTTTAGGGGATAATGTTATGGTTAGTGCAGGTGCGAAGATTTTAGGTTCGATAAAAATTGGGAATAATGTTAAGGTAGGGGCGGGGGCTGTTGTCCTAAAGCCAGTACCTGATAATTGTACTGTTGTAGGAATTCCAGGTAGGATTGTAATTAAAGATGGTAAGAAGATAAAAGATAAATGTGTTGATTTAAATCATGGAGATTTACCAGATCCAGTACAGGAAATGTTAAATTGTATGAATAAGAGAATAAGAAAGTTAGAAGAAGAACCAATGATTAAAAGGATGTGAGTAAGGTGACTTTGAAAGTATATAATTCTTTATCAGGAGAAAAGGAGATTTTTAAGACTTTAGAGGATAATAAGGTTAAAATCTATTCTTGTGGCCCAACAGTTTATGATTACTTTCATATTGGAAATGCTAGGGCTTTTATGGTTCCAGATGTTATCAAGCGTTATCTAATATATAAAGGGTATGATGTATTGCATGTAATGAACTTTACTGATATTGATGATAAGATGATTAATAGAGCTAATGAAGAAGGGATTAGCGTTCAAGAGTTAGCCGATAAATTTATTGATGCTTTTTTTGAGGATATAGAAAGATTAAATATTAAGAAAGCAGATATCTACCCTAAAGCTACAGATCATATTTCAGATATGATTGGGATGATTAATGGACTTATAGAGGATGGATTTGCTTATGAGAATAATGGAGATGTTTATTTTAGGGTAGCCAAGTTTAGTAGATATGGCAAGCTATCTAAAAAGAATCTAGATGATTTAGTTGCTGGTGCTCGGGTAGAAGTAAATGATAAAAAAGAGAATCCCCTAGACTTTGTTTTATGGAAGGCAAGCAAAGAAGGTGAGCCAAGTTGGGATAGCCCTTGGGGGGCAGGTAGACCTGGTTGGCATATTGAGTGCTCTGCAATGTCTAAAAAGTACTTAGGTGAAGAGTTTGATATTCATACAGGAGGAGTAGATTTAACCTTCCCACATCATGAAAATGAGATTGCCCAAAGTGAGGCTTGTTGTGATCATAAGGTAGTTAATTACTGGTTGCATAATGGTTATATCAATATTGATGGTGAGAAGATGTCTAAGTCTTTGGGGAACTTCTTTACTACTAGAGAGATTCTTAATAAATATCCTGCTGAGGTAGTGAGGTTCTTTTTGATTTCAAATCATTATCGTAGTCCAATTAATTTTAGTGATCGTACTTTATATGAAGCAGGAAAAAGTCGTGAACGCATAACTAGTACAGTAAGTTCTCTAAATCAGAAATTAAATCAAAAATCTATAGATTTAGATGAACAGAATAAAAATTTATTAGAAGTAGAAGAGAAATTTATAAAACAAATAAATGGTGTGTGTCAGCAAAAAAAGAATAAGTTTATTAATGCTATGGATGATGATTTTAATACAGCTTTAGCTATTGGCGCGTTACACGAATTAGCTACTGAAATTAATAAAATTATAAATAGAAGTGATTTCTTAATAACAGATAAAATTAAAAATAAAGCTTTAGATAAAGCTAAATCTTTATTTATTGAACTTGGAGATATTTTAGGGAGTGATTTGACTAAACATATAGGAATAAGGAGTTCTAAATTTGAAATAGATAAAATCGAATTCAAGGAAGAAGTGAAAGAAGTAAAAGAAGTGATAAAAGAGATTAAACTTGGATTATATAGAATAATGGACAATTTAAATATAGAAATTATTAATAAAGAAGAGTATGAGGGAGAAGAATTGATTAATATTTTATTAGATGAAAGAAAGAGAGCCAGACAGAATAAAAACTATCAATTAGCTGATGAAATTAGAGATAGACTAGATGAGTTGGGAATTGAAGTCAAAGATACTCCACAAGGAGCAGAGTGGAGTTTGAAGTAGTGGAAGGGATAGAATAGGATAGAATGATATATACTTCAGTGATGAGTAGGAAGTAACGAGTAACCAGCAAAAAACTTAACTTCTCACTCATTACTCGTCACTCGTTGCTGTTTGAATATATCCATAACCCGATGTTAATTATCAAAATTCAACTAGCACAAATAAATAAAGTTATCTTAATTGGAGGGGAAAAATGTTTGATAAATTAATTGAATTCCCAAGTCGTGCAGAGCTATTAGCACCAGATACAATGGCTTATATAGGTGATAGTGTATTTGAATTATTTATTAGAAATTTGATATTAGAAAGAAATATGGCAAAGCCAAATCAGCTACATCAAGAGGTTATACAATATGTTAATGCTACAGCTCAAGCCAGTTTACTAGAAAAGCTAAGGGATAGCTTGACAGAAGAAGAGCTTATAATTGTACGAAGAGGTAGAAATATTAAAACAAATGTACCTAAGAATGCAAATCCTGCTGATTATCAATATAGTACAGCCTTTGAGGCATTAATTGGTTATTTATATTTAGCAGGAAAAAAGCAAAGATTACTAGAAGTATTTAATAAGATTAAAGAAATTTTATAGTAGACTGATTATATTAGTTAAGGAAGAGGGTTTGGATGATGGAGATTACTAATTTTGAAGAGACTGGGTTGGCTAAAGTAGAGTCATGGATTAAAGATAATAATATTATAGATTTGGATATAGATACCCTTAAAGAGGCTTTAAAGACTGTAAATATTTCATTTATAGCTGAAGGGATTAATAGAGTACAAAGTACCTTGTTATGTGAGCTAAAGGACTCCTATGTACAGCAGAGTCAAAGATATGTAACTATGGATGAAAAGAGCTATTCTCTCCCTGAATTATCAAGTGCTGATAGTAGGCAAGCTAAGGAGTTAACTGATAAAGCATTTGAGTTATATGAAAAGATGTCTGAATTAAAAGAGGGAGATTTTAAAGGAAGACCTAAGCGGGAAAATTATAAATATGGGATACCGATTGAAGATGCAAGATATATTTTGCCCCTTTCCACTAAAACTAATATCTCAATAGCTATGACTGGAAATAAACTCTGTGAACTATTTGCTTTACTCTATGATACAAGATATTTTAACTTATTTAAGGAGTTTAGAGCTGAAATTATAAAATATTTACCTAATTTTTTGGTTAAATTATTAGAAGATAACCATAATAGTAATAATATAAAGTTAATAGATGATTTATACAAAGATGATATGAATAGAATATCTACCACTAATAATATGATATTATTAAATTGTTTTGGTAATTTAGAGTTAAAGGTAGGTCTTGGAGCTATAACCAGTACCTCTTCAGTTACTCCTTCTAAAAAGTTGGAAATGTGGGGAGAAGAAGCTACTAATAAAGCTAAAGGATTGGTACAGAGAGTGCTAGGTTATGGTCATGAAAGTATTGCTGAGCAGGCTAGAACTACCTTTGGGATGATGTGTAGCATGGTTACTTATCATCAACAAATTCGCCATAGATTATCAGAGAATCATAGAGAAGAATTGACTAACCTTATTTTAGATACAAAAAGAGAAGTGGTTATACCTCCAAGTATTAAAGAATCATCCTTTTATCAAGAGTATTTAAACTTAGTTAATGATTTTAAAGAGTTTAGATTGTATGTATTAAATGAGTACAGTGAGGAGCAGGCTTTAGCCTTTATATTAAATTGTGATCAGATCAAATTGATTATCTCTACTAATACTAGAATTGACAATACTATGTTAGCTGAGAGAATCTGCATGAATGCACAATGGGAGATAAGGAAGTTATCTACTAAAAAATTAAGAATACTAAGAGAATTATCTGAGATATTATATGAAAATTCTCTTCCTTCTTGCATACATGGAAAGTGTAAGGAAGGGAAGTTGACTTGTGGAAAACAGCTAGAGATGAGAGAGAAGTTTTTATCTTAAACTATTTTAATTATAATAATTTTATTTGATAGATTATAGAAGTAAAAGAAATATGAAAGTGGTGGAATAATGATAGTTAATGTTGAAGGAAGAAATCCTGTAATTGAGGCTTTGAGAGCAGGAAGAAGGATTGAAAAGATATTTGTATTACATTCAGCTCATGGTGGAGCGATTGATGAGATTTATAAGCTAGCTAAGAAGAGAAATGTGAGAATAGAAAAGGTAGATAATAATCAATTAGATAGTATGGCAGGTTCCCATGCCCATCAAGGGGTAATAGCTGTAGCTGAAGAGATTAAATACTGGGATATAGATGATTTGATTAAATATGCTAAAAAAGAGAGTGATGAACCATTATTAATTTTATTGGATGAATTAAAGGATCCACATAATTTTGGTTCTATACTAAGAACTGTTGATGCAGCTGGAGCACAAGGGGTGATTATCCCTAACAGGAGGTCAGTCTCTTTTACACCTGTAGTAGCCAAATCATCTGCAGGTGCTATAGAATATGTACCAGTTGCTCAAGTAACTAATTTATCTCGAACTATAGATAAATTAAAAGATGCTGGATTTTGGATTGGTGGTGCAGATATAGATGCAAAACAGACCTGTTACCAAGCAAATTTAAAAGGAGCTTTAGGGTTGGTTATAGGTAGTGAAGGTAGCGGAATGAGACGTCTGGTCAAAGAGAAATGTGATTTCTTACTTAGATTACCGATGAAAGGTCATGTGGATTCACTGAATGCTTCAGTAGCTGCTGGTATATTAATTTATGAGACTGTACGCCAGAGAGAGGAGTAGTGAAGTGGCAAATAAATCAGCTTTGATAAATTCCTTCTTTATTATTATAATAGTCCTTATGTCTTCCAAAATAGTTTATGCTAATAATTTAAGTAAAAGTATTATAAATAATATAGAGGTTTATCAGATAACTGATATTATATCTACTTATACAACCTATTTTGATAAGAGTGATATAAATAGGTATAAAAACATAGAGATATCAGCTAAAAAGATAAATGGTGAGATGATTATGCCAGGAGAAATATTCTCTTTTAATGAAGTGGTAGGACCAAGGACTAAGGAAGCTGGATATAAAGAAGCCATAGAGATCATAAATGGAGAATTTGTACAGGGAATTGGAGGGGGAGTATGCCAAGTGTCCTCTACTTTATATAACTCTGTTCTATTAGCCAATTTGGAGATTATAGAAAGGGATAATCATTCTCGTCCAGTAGCTTATATTCCTATGGGTAGAGGTGCTACAGTATATTATAATTACATTGATTTTAAATTTAGAAATAATAGTGGGTCACCCATAATTATTATATCAAGGATAGTTAATAATAAGTTAACTATCACTATCTTAGGTAAAGACAAGGGAGAATATGTTGAAATTATAACTTCTGCTGAAAAAGTGTTAGATCCTAAAGTAATAAAGGAAGTTGATAAAAAGTTACCTTCAGGAGCAGAAGAAATTATAGATCCTGGGGCAAAGGGTTTTGAAATTTTAGTAAGAAGAGTGGTAAAGAAGGGGAATAAAATTATAAAAAATGAATTTGTTTCTAAGGATATTTATTCACCTAAAGATACTATTATTAAAATTAATCCTAAAAATTAAATTAAGGAAAAAGTTACACCCATATCTACCTTGACTAAGAAAGATTACATAAGTTATAATAGAGAATGTAATCTTGAGGATAGGGTGGAGGGGGATTATGGGTGGAACAGAATCTAAATTACCAAGAATATATTGATTATGATAATATGACAGATGATGAAGTTGTAGAATATGCTCAAAGTGGCGATAAATTAGCTCTAGAATACCTAATTAAAAAATATAAAAGTTTTGTAAAGATTAAATCAAGGTCTTATTTCTTAATTGGTGCAGACAGAGAAGATATTATACAAGAGGGCATGATTGGACTTTATAAGGCGATTAGAGATTACAGAGTCGATAAATTGGCATCTTTTCGTGCTTTTGCTGAGCTATGCATTACTAGACAGATCATTACTGCTATAAAGACAGCAACAAGACAAAAGCATCAACCTTTAAATTCTTATGTGTCTCTTAATAGACCAATTTTTAGTGAAGAGTCTGATAGAACATTATTAGATGTATTAAGAAGTAGTAAGTTGTCTAATCCTGAAGAGTTATTTATAACTTATGAGTCTTATGAAATTTTAGAGACTAGTATTAAAAAGATGCTAAGTGATCTAGAACTGAGGGTTTTAATGGAGTATTTAAAAGGAAAAAGTTACCAGGACATAGCTATTTCTTTAAAGCGCCATGTCAAATCAGTGGACAATGCTCTACAACGGGTAAAAAGGAAATTAGAAGAATTTCTAGAAAAGAATGATATTTAAGGCAAACTGGAGTAAATGTTTAATAACTAAGGTTAATCGATTTAAATCTTTAATAATTAAATTAAATAGTTTTATTTAGTTCTTGACCTTTGGTTTTAAAA
Source organism: Orenia metallireducens (assembly GCF_001693735.1). Classification (GTDB taxonomy): domain Bacteria; phylum Bacillota; class Halanaerobiia; order Halobacteroidales; family Halobacteroidaceae; genus Orenia; species Orenia metallireducens. Next base: position 379,953 of record NZ_LWDV01000007.1, on the reverse strand, counting down.
AGAATATAATATTATTGTTGTTTATTTAATGTGTTTTAAGGAGGGGTTCCCGAGTGGTCAAAGGGAGCAGACTGTAAATCTGCCGGCGATGCCTTCAGAGGTTCAAATCCTCTCCCCTCCACCATTAAAATCAATTGACAATGTACAATTGATAATTAATAATTAAAATTCTTAAGACTTAAAGATTTTAATTGTACATTGTAAATTGTAGATTAATAATGTGCGGGAGTAGCTCAGTTGGCTAGAGCACCAGCCTTCCAAGCTGGGTGTCGCGAGTTCGAATCTCGTTTCCCGCTCCAGCCCACATAGCTCAGCAGGTAGAGCACTTCCATGGTAAGGAAGGGGTCACCGGTTCAAGTCCGGTTGTGGGCTCCAAATTTAATAACTAACATATAAACAGGTGATTTTGTATCACCTTTAATTTATATAATATGTTTCTACATAATTTAGGAGGGAAATAAAATGGCAAAAGAAAAGTTTGAGAGAACGAAACCTCATGTTAATATTGGTACAATTGGTCACGTAGACCACGGTAAAACAACAACTACTNGTAGAGATGGTAATGCCAGGAGATAACATCGAAATGATAGGGGAATTAATCTCTCCAATTGCGATGGACGAAGGATTAAGATTCGCTATTCGTGAAGGTGGAAGAACTGTTGGTGCTGGTGTTGTTACTGAAATTATTGAATAATTAATCTTTGATTTGGTTATTTTATTCTAATAGAAAAAGTGGGTATTAATACCCACTTTTTCTACTTTTTCTAAAACTTTATTCAATATAAATTATCATTGACTTTTTCAAAGAGATATGATAGAGTGTATAGGGTGTAGGAAAGAACGTAAAAGTTATTAAAGAACTACTTATTAGGAGGTGCCCATCTATGAGAGAAGTAATTACTCTAGAATGTACAGAATGTAAAAGACGCAATTACTCTACTAGTAAAAATAAAAAGAATCAACGTGAAAGATTAGAAATTAAAAAATATTGTAAATTCTGTAAAGAACATACTAACCATAAAGAAACTAAATAAGTTTACTTAAATTTGTTCTTATATAGGCTTGTGGCTCAATTGGCTAGAGCATCGGACTCCAAATCCGAGGGTTGGGGGTTCAAGTCCCTCCAGGCCTGCCAAATAAAAAAGGTTAATAATCATCAATGAGGATGTGGAATAAATGGCTGACAAAGGTGCTTGGGGAAAGACCACTAAATTTTTCCGTGAGGTAAAAGCTGAACTGAAAAAGGTAAATTGGCCAAACCGTAAAGAGTTAGTATCTTATACTATGGTTGTAATAGTTACTGTATTGCTTGTTGCGTTATTTATCGGAGGAGTCGATTTTGTATTTGCTAATATAATTAGGCCGATTATTCTTGACTAGAGGAGGTGTGGGTCCTGCTGAATGTGGGGTCCCTTATTTATGAATAATAATATAGAATGGTATGCTATACATACTTATTCTGGCCATGAAGATAAGGTTAAAGCTAATCTTACTCAACGTATTAAGACTACTGGTATGGAAGAGAAAATATTTGAAATCATAATTCCTACTGAAGAAAAAATCAAAGTTAAAAATGGTAAGAAAACAGTAGTTAAAGAAAAAATCTTTCCTGGTTATGCTTTAGTAAAGATGATCATGGATGATGATTCTTGGTATGTTGTGCGAAATACGCCAGGGGTAATTGGTTTTGCTAGTGCTGGTACAAAGCCAATCCCGGTTCAAAATACCGAAATGAATAAAGTTCTAAAAGATATGGGCATAGAAAAGCCTAAATCTGAAATAGATTTGGAAGAGGGACAAACTGTGAAAGTTAGTGAAGGTCCTTTTGAAGATTTTGTAGGTGAGATTAAAGAGATAGATTATGAAAAAGCTAAACTAATGGTGTTGGTGTCAATGTTTGGACGAGAAACACCAGTTGAATTAGAATTTGATCAAGTTGAAAAAGTATAAGGAGGTGTAAGATATGGCTAAAGAAATTACAGGTAAAATTAGTTTACAGATTCCTGCTGGTAAAGCTAATCCAGCTCCTCCAGTTGGACCAGCTTTAGGACAACATGGGGTAAATATTATGGATTTCTGTAAGGCATTTAATGCTAAAACTGCTGATCAAGCTGGTAACATTATACCAGTAGAAATTACAGTTTATGCAGATCGTTCTTTTGACTTTATTACTAAAACTCCGCCAGCTGCAGAGTTATTGAAAAAAGCCGCTGGTGTTCCAAAGGGTTCTGGAGAGCCTAATGTTAATAAAGTTGCTACAGTAAGTTTAGATGCTGTAAAAGAAATTGCTGAACTAAAGATGGAAGATTTAAATGCTGCAAGCCTAGAATCTGCTATGAGTATGATTAAAGGTACTGCTAGAAGCATGGGGTTTGTTGTTGAAGAATAATACTGGTTTTTTATAAAAGTGGGAGGATTTTCCGCTAACACCACAAAGGAGGGTTTTGAATGTCAAAAAGATATAAAGATGCATATGCAAAAGTTGATAGAGACAAATTATATGAAATTGAAGAAGCTTTAAAATTAGCTAAAGAAACTGCTACAGCTAAATTTGATGAAACTATTGAGGTATCTGTTAAATTGGGAATTAATACAACTAAAAATGACCAACAAATTCGTGGAGCTGTTGTTCTTCCAAAAGGCACAGGTAAGGACGTTAGAGTAATTGTTTTTGCTCAAGGAGAAAAGGTGAAGGAAGCTGAAGCTGCTGGTGCTGATGTAGTAGGTGGAGAAGAATTAGCAGAAAAGATTAAAGATGGTTGGTTTGACTTTGATGTAGTAGTAGCTACTCCTGACATGATGAGTGTTGTGGGTAAATTAGGTCCTATCTTAGGTCCAAAAGGATTAATGCCAAACCCTAAAGTAGGAACAGTAACTTTCGATTTAGAGCAAGCTGTTAAAGAAATTAAAGCTGGTAAAGTTGAATATAGAGCTGACAAAGGCGGTAATATCCACTTACCTCTAGGTAAAGCTAGCTTTAGTCTTGATGACCTAAATGAAAACTTTAGAACAGTTATGGAGACTATAGTTAAAGCTAGACCTGCAGCTGCTAAAGGAAGATATTTACTTAATATTGCAGTATCAGCTACTATGGGACCAGGTGTTAAGATTGATCCTCAAGCAATTATTAGAATGTTAGGATAATCTATAAAAAATTATTGACTTAAATAAATTAGTGTGTTATAATCACAGTTGTGATAAAAAAATAATACAGTTGAAAGCTGTAGACAGTAGGTGCTTTTACAAGCTTAAATCTACCTACCGAGGCTGGAGCGACTTGTACTTGATAATATGCAGTATAATCTTTTATACTGTTCGTATATAGTTAAAAAGTCTCCAGCAAAGCTGGAGACTTTTTACTTTTTATTAAGGAGGTGGATGAACAGAATGGGTCAACGCCGTGAAAAAGAACTTGTTGTTCAAGAATTAATTGAGAAATTTAGTAATTCAAAGTCAGCTATTTTAACAGATTATCGTGGTTTAAATGTTGCTGAAGTAACAGAACTAAGAGCTAAGTTAAGAGAAGCTGGTGTTGAATATAAGGTAGTAAAGAATACTTTAGCTTATTTAGCTGCTAAAGAGACGGGTTATGAAGGTATTAAAGAATACTTAGCAGGTCCAACTGCAATTGCATTCTCTGAAGAGGATCCAGTTGCTCCAGCGAAGGTATTATCTGACTTTGCTAAAGATCATGAAAATTTAGAAATCAAATCTGGTATCTTGTCAGGAGATATCTTAGATATTAAAGGGGTTAAGGCATTAGCTGATATACCACCAAGAGAAGTGTTACTTGCTCAAATTGCTCGTGGTATGAAGGCTCCAATCTCTGGTTTGGTATACTCATTGAAGTATCCAATCAACGGTTTGGTTTATGCGCTTAGTGCAATTAAGGACAAAAAAGCTGAATAAATAAAAATTGGGAGGAATGATTTAAATGACTAAAGAAGAAATTTTACAAGCGATTGAGAATATGACTGTTTTAGAATTAGCTGAATTGGTTGAGGAATTAGAAGAAAAATTTGATGTAAGTGCTGCACCTGCTGTAGCTGCTATGCCTGCTGCTGGAGCTGCTGCTGGAGCTGCTGAAGAGCAAACTGAATTTGATGTTGTATTAACTGCTGCTGGAAGCAGTAAAATTAAAGTAATCAAAGCTGTTAGAGGTGTTACTGATTTAGGACTTAAAGAAGCTAAAGCATTAGTTGACGGTGCACCTAGCCCAGTTAAAGAAGGAGTTTCTAAAGAAGAGGCTGAAGATATTAAAGCTCAATTAGAAGAAGCTGGAGCTACTGTTGAAGTAAAATAATTTTACTTTAAAGCCGAATACATTATAAATATAAAGCACTCTGTTATATAACAGAGTGCTTTTTTACCATAGCTCAAATTTGTTTTTATCTAATCTATTCTTTTATTTTGACTTTATTACAAGAAGATCATTATTGTATATAAGAAACATATTTAGAAAGTTCTCTTGCTTGACAATAACTTGTAATTGTGTTACTATTATTTATTGTTACAAGTAACTGATTGAAATAAAATTTAGTTGAATTTCATTACAAATGTATATTTTATCTAAAAACGCAAATAATAATTGTGTTTTTATAGAGGTAATTTTTAATTAAAATAGATTATAGTTTTATTTATCTAGGCTGATAAAATCTGCGGGGGTGACTATATTTATGGCCAATCCAGCAAGCTCATTAAGAAGAGAAAGGCGTAGCTTTGCTAAAGTAGGGGAAGGGATGGAGATTCCTTTTCTTTTAGAAACACAAATTAAATCTTATAATTGGTTTTTAGAAGAAGGCCTATTAGAAATTCTACATGAAATCTCTCCTATTCAAGATTTTTCTGAGAATTTAGTATTGGAGTTCATTAATTATTCATTGGATGAACCAAAATATGATGAATTAGAAAGCAAGAATCGAGATGTGACTTATTCTGCACCCTTAAATGTCAAAGTTAGGTTAATCAATCAGGAGACTGGGGAAATTAAGGAACAAGATGTCTTTATGTCTGATTTCCCACTCATGACTGAAAAAGGAACATTTATTATTAATGGAGCAGAAAGAGTAATTGTAAGCCAGTTGATTAGATCTTCTGGAGTTTACTTTGGGGAAGAAGTTACCAAAGATGGACGTCAATTATATAATGGTAGTATTATTCCTAATCGTGGTTCATGGATTGAATTTGAATACGATAAGAAGGATATTATTGCTGTAAGGGTTGATAGAGGTAGAAAAATCCCTTCAACTATTCTATTTAGATCTTTGGGTTATGGAACTGATGCAGAGTTGATTGATGCTCTTGGTGACCATCAAGTTATACATAATACAATTGAAAGGGATAATAGTGAGAGCCAAGAAGAGGCTTTGATTGCTTTATATAAGAATCAAAGACCTGGTGAGCCTCCAACTGTTGAGAGTGCTCAAAGTTTATTAGAATCTTTATTCTTTGATACAAAGCGCTATGATTTAGCTAAAGTAGGAAGATATAAGATTAATAAAAAACTTGGTTTGAATGTTGATCCAGACAAAAGAATATTGACTAAAGAAGATATTGTTGAAACAGTTAGGTATATGTTGAAATTAATTGATAATCATGAAAATGCTAGGATAGATGATATTGATCATTTAGGTAATAGAAGGTTAAAGACTGTAGGAGAGTTATTACAAAATCAATTTAGAATAGGTTTATCTAGAATGGAAAGGGTTGTTAGAGAAAGAATGACCATTCAAGATATTGATGTAATAACTCCTCAAAATTTAATTAATACAAGACCTGTTGCAGCAGCTATTAAAGAATTCTTTGGTAGTAGTCAGTTATCTCAGTTTATGGACCAAACCAATCCACTATCTGAATTGACTCATAAGAGAAGAATGAGTGCATTAGGACCTGGTGGATTAAGTCGTGAACGTGCTGGTTTTGATGTTCGTGATGTTCACCATACTCACTATGGTAGAATTTGTCCTATTGAGACTCCTGAGGGTCCTAATATCGGTTTGATTGGTTCTACATGTATTTATGGTAAAACTAACGAATTTGGTTTTATTCAAACACCTTATCGTAAAGTAATAGATGGTGTAGTTACTGATCAGATTGATTACTTGACTGCTGATGAGGAAGATGAAGTAATAGTTACTCAGGCTAATGAAAGGGTAGATGAAGACGGAAGGTTACTTAATGATCGAGTGTTTGCCCGATATCATGAGGAAACTATTAAAGTTTCTCCTAAGAAAGTTGATTATATGGATGTATCTCCAAAACAGATTATTAGTGTTTCTGCTGCTTTGATTCCCTTCTTAGAGAATGATGATGCTAACCGTGCCTTGATGGGAGCGAACATGCAACGTCAAGCAGTACCTTTATTAAAAACTGATGCACCTCTTGTAGGAACTGGAATTGAATATGAAGCAGCAAAGGACTCTGGAGCAACAATTGTTGCTAAGAATTCTGGAGAGGTTATGAAAGTTACTGGAGATAAAATTCTAATTAAGACCGATGAAGGTACAGTAGATAAATATAGAATCCTTAAGTTTACTCGTTCTAATCAAGGTAGTTGTGTTAATCAAAGACCTATAGTTAGAAAGGGAGATCGAGTAGAAAAAGGAATGATTATTGCTGATGGCCCTGCTACAGATCAAGGGGAGTTAGCTTTAGGTCGTAACTCTGTAATTGCTTTTATGCCTTGGCAAGGATATAACTATGAGGATGCTATTTTAATTAGTGAAAAGCTAGTTAAAGAGGATGCTTTAACTTCAGTTCATATTGAAGAATATGAAGCAGAAGCTAGAGATACTAAGCTTGGACCTGAAGAGATTACCAGAGATATTCCTAATGTCGGTGATGATGCATTAAAAGATTTAGATGACAGAGGAATTATCAGAGTCGGTGCTGAGGTTGAACCTGGTGATATCTTAGTAGGTAAAGTAACTCCTAAGGGTGAAACTGAGCTCTCTGCTGAAGAAAGGTTATTAAGAGCTATCTTTGGAGAGAAGGCTCGAGAAGTTAGGGATACTTCTTTAAGAGTTCCCCATGGAGAAGAAGGAATCATTGTTGATGTAAAAGTCTTTAATCGAGAAGATGGAGATGAACTCAAAGCTGGGGTTAACAAACTAGTTAGAGTTTATATAGCTAAAAAATTAAAGATTACAGTTGGAGATAAATTAGCTGGACGCCATGGTAACAAAGGTGTTATCTCACGTATCTTACCTGAAGAGGATATGCCGTTTTTACCTAATGGTGAGCCAGTGGAGATTGTATTAAATCCGCTAGGAGTACCATCTCGTATGAATATCGGACAGGTATTAGAGACTCACTTGGGTATGGCAGCAAGAGCTTTAGGTATTCATGTTTCTACTCCAGTATTTAATGGGGCTACTGAGGAAGAAGTAGAAGATATATTAGAAGAAGCAGGATTAGCACGTGATGGTAAAACTGTCTTATATGATGGTAGAACAGGTGAACCTTTTGAAAATAGAGTAACAGTTGGAGTAATGTATATGCTGAAATTACACCATTTAGCTCATGATAAGATGCATGGACGTTCTACTGGACCATACTCTCTTGTTACTCAACAACCATTGGGTGGTAAAGCTCAGTTTGGTGGACAAAGATTTGGAGAGATGGAAGTGTGGGCGTTGGAAGCATATGGTGCTGCTCATACATTGCAGGAAATGCTAACTGTTAAGTCTGATGATGTTGTTGGACGTGTGCAGGCCTATGAAGCTATTGTTAAAGGGGAAAATGTACCTGAACCAGGTATTCCAGAATCCTTCAAGGTATTAATTAAGGAAATGCAAAGTATTGGATTAGATGCAAAAGTATATTCTGAAGAAGAAGAAGAATTGTCAATTGAAGAACAAGAAATCAATGAAACTACTAAAAAATTAGGTTTAGACTTAATTGATGATGAGGGAGATGGAGAATAGTTATTAGTTATTAAAAACTAAAACTAGAGAAGGGGGAGTGTGCCCTTGTTTAATGTAAATAACTTTGATTCAATGAAGATAGGTCTTGCTTCGCCAGAGAAGATTCGTTCTTGGTCAAGTGGTGAAGTAAAAAAGCCGGAAACTATTAATTATCGTACATTAAAGCCGGAAAAAGAGGGTTTATTTTGTGAAAAGATTTTTGGTCCCACTAAGGACTGGGAGTGTCATTGTGGGAAGTATAAGAGGGTTAGATATAAAGGTGTTGTTTGTGACCGTTGTGGTGTAGAGGTTACACGTTCTAAAGTGAGAAGAGAAAGAATGGGGCATATTGAGCTTGCTGCTCCTGTGTCTCATATTTGGTTCTTTAAGGGGATTCCTAGTCGGTTGGGATTAGTAATGGATATGTCTCCACGTTCTTTAGAAAAGGTTCTTTATTTTGTTTCTTATATAGTAATTGACCCAGGAGAAAGTCCTTTAAGTAAAAAACAATTATTAACTGAAAATGAATATAGGGAAGCTAGAACAAAATATGGAGACAATTTCCAAGCTGATATGGGAGCTGAAGCCATTAAAGAGGTTCTAAGGAATATTGAACTAGACAAAGAAGTTGAAGAGTTAAGAGAGACAATAAAGAGTGTATCTGGTCAAAGGCGTAAACGTGCAGTACGAAGACTAAAGGTTCTTGAAGGGTTGAGAAATTCAGGTAACAGACCTGAATGGATGATTTTAGATGTTATTCCTGTTATCCCGCCTGAACTAAGACCTATGGTTCAATTGGATGGTGGGCGTTTTGCTACTTCTGATTTAAATGACCTATATAGACGTGTAATTAATAGAAATAATCGCCTAAAGAGACTTTTAGATCTTGGAGCACCAGATATTATTATTCGTAATGAAAAGAGGATGTTACAAGAAGCAGTAGATGCTTTGATTGATAATGGTCGTAGAGGTCGTCCAGTTACAGGAGCTGGTAATAGACCTTTAAAATCTTTAAGTGATATGCTAAAAGGTAAGCAAGGTCGTTTCCGCCAAAATCTTTTAGGTAAGCGTGTTGATTATTCTGGTCGTTCTGTAATTGTAGTTGGACCTAACTTGCGTTTAGATCAGTGTGGATTGCCTAAGAAGATGGCTTTAGAGTTGTTTAAGCCTTTTGTAATGAAGCGTCTTGTTGATAAGGAATTAGCTCATAATATTAAAAGTGCTAAAGGGATGGTAGAAAAATTAGATGAAAGAGTATGGGATGTTTTAGAGGAAGTTATTAAAGAACATCCAGTATTATTAAATCGTGCACCTACTTTACATAGACTAGGTATTCAAGCTTTTGAGCCTATTTTAGTAGAAGGGAAGGCTATTAGGGTTCACCCATTAGTTTGTCCAGCATATAATGCTGACTTTGATGGTGACCAAATGGCTGTACACGTTCCTCTGTCTGCAGAGGCACAAGCAGAATGTAGACTGTTGATGTTATCGACTTATAATATTCTGGCGCCATCTGATGGTGGAGCTATAGCTGTACCATCTCAAGATATGGTATTAGGTGCTTATTATTTAACTATCCTTAAAGATGGAGCTAAAGGAGAAGGTAAGATATTTGGATCTACTGATGGGGTAATTAAAGCCTACGAAAATGATCAAGTTACTTTACAGACTAAGATAAAATATAGGTTACCTAATGGTGAATGGATTGATACTGGAGTTGGAAGGGTAATCTTTAATGATGTTCTTCCTGAAGAATTACCATTTTATAATGAAGTTTTTGATAAAAAAAGGTTAGGCAGATTGGTAAGTGAAAGCCATAGGAAATTAGGACCAAATAAAACGGCTGAGATTTTAGATTCAGTTAAGAATTTGACATTTAGTTATGCTACCAAATCTGGTATTACCATCAGTGTAACTGATGTTGATATTCCACAAGCTAAATATGATATCGTAAAAGAGTCTGAAGATAAAGTAGATAAGATTGAAAAGCAATATCGTCGTGGTTTGATTACTGAACGGGAAAGATACCAAAGAGTTATCGATGTTTGGAGTAAAGCAAAAGATAGAGTTACAGAAGCTCTAATTGATAATTTGGATGAGTTTAATCCAATTTATATGATGGCTACCTCTGGTGCCCGTGGTAACAAATCACAGATAACTCAGTTAGGTGGTATGCGTGGTCTGATGGCAGATCCATCTGGTCGAATTATCGATATGCCAATTAAAGCTTCCTTCCGTGAAGGATTAACAGTACTGGAATTCTTTATTTCTACTCATGGTGCTCGTAAAGGTCTAGCTGATACAGCTTTAAGAACTGCCGATTCAGGTTATTTAACTCGTCGTTTAGTCGATGTTTCACAAGATGTTATTGTTCGTGAAGAGGATTGTGGAACGGAGGATGGTTTATTAATTAAAGCTATTGCAGAAGACGGAGAAATTATCGAGCCGTTAAGTGAAAGAATTATTGGTAGAGTTCCTTCAGGTGATTTAGTAAATCCAGAGACTGGTGAAGTAATTGTTCATAAAAATGAAACAATTACTGAAGAGATTATGGAAGAGATTGAAGCTGCAGGTATTGAAGAGGTAGAAATTAGAACTGTGTTAACATGTCGTACCGAGCATGGAGTCTGCCAAAGATGTTATGGACGTAATCTAGCAGATGGTAAGATGGTTAATGTAGGTGAAGCTATTGGTATTATGGCAGCTCAATCTATCGGTGAGCCTGGTACTCAGTTAACAATGAGAACATTCCATACTGGAGGAGTTGCTGGAGACGATATTACTCAAGGTCTTCCTCGTGTAGAAGAGTTATTTGAAGCACGTAGCCCAAAAGGTCAAGCAGTAGTTACAGAGCTTGATGGTCAGGTCAATATAGTTGAGAATGGTAGGTCTTATAAAGCTGTCATTAAGACTAAAGATGGAAGACAGAAGACTTATCAATTACCATATGGTTCTGAACTAAGAATAAAAGATGGAGATTATGTAGAGGCAGGAGATAGATTGACTAAAGGACCTCTAGATCCTGAAGATATTTTAAGAATCAGCGGTAAAAGATCTGTTCAAAAGTATCTGTTAAGAGAAGTACAAAGTGTTTATAGATCTCAAGGTGTAGAGATAAACGATAAACATATTGAGGTAATTGTAAGACAGATGATGAATAAAGTTAAGATTAAAGAAGCTGGAGATACTGAGTTATTGCCAGGTAGTCTAGTAGATATATTTGAATTTGAAGCAGTAAATGATAAAGTGATTGCAGAAGGAAAAGAGCCTGCAACAGCTACACCAGAATTATTAGGTATTACTAAAGCTTCTTTAGCAACGGAAAGTTTCTTATCAGCTGCATCATTCCAAGAGACAACTAGAGTGTTAACGGAAGCTTCTTTAGAAGGTAAATCTGATAGTTTATTGGGACTAAAAGAAAATGTTATTATTGGGCAATTAATTCCTGCTGGTACAGGGATGAGAAGGTATCGTGAAATTCCTAGTGAGGTTGTTGAATAAAAAATCAAAAAAGGGTTGACAGTTTAATTACTAAGTGTTAAAATACGTAAGTGTGTTGTGATAAAGACTGTTTTCTCAATAAGTACTTTTTAGTTATAAATTAGGTATTAGTTTTAAATAATACACATAATTATGGGATGCAAGTTAACTTGCATCCCTATCATCAAATTATAATCTTAGATAAATTGGAAGGAGGTGGACTGATGCCAACTATAAATCAGTTAATCCGTAAAGGTAGAAAGAAAACTGCTAAGAAAAAAGGTGCTAGAGCGTTAGAAGGCTCACCACAAAAAAGAGGTGTATGCACTAGAGTATATACTACTACACCTAAAAAACCTAACTCTGCGTTGAGAAAGGTTGCACGTGTTCGTTTAACTAATGGCAAAGAAGTTACAGCCTATATCCCTGGGATTGGACATAACTTACAAGAACACTCCGTAGTATTAGTAAGAGGTGGTCGTGTTAAAGATTTACCTGGTGTTAGATATACTATAGTACGTGGAGCTTTGGATACGGCAGGTGTAGAAGATAGAAAACAAGGTCGTTCTAAATATGGTGTTAAAAAACCTAGAGGTTAATGTTAATTTTTTAGGATTAGTGGAAAGGGGGGTAAATGATGAGAAAAAATAGAGCTCAAGTTAGAGAGATAACTCCTGACCCGATATATAATAGTAAATTAGTAAGTCGCTTTATTAATTCTATTATGATTGACGGGAAGAAAAGTTTAGCAGAAAAGATTTTCTATGATGCAATGACAACTGTTCAAGAGAAGGTTGAAGAAGATGATGCAATGGAAATCCTAAAAACTGCACTAAATAATGTTATGCCAGTTTTAGAAATCAAAAGTAAACGTGTTGGAGGGGCTAACTATCAGGTTCCTGTAGAGGTTAGTAACCGAAGAAGAGTTACTTTAGGATTAAGATGGATTGTTGATGCAGCTAGAAAAAGAAGTGAAAGAACAATGGTTGAAAGATTTGCAAATGAAATCGTTGATGCTTATAACGAACAAGGTGGAGCTTTCAAGAAGAAAGAAGAAGTACATCGTATGGCTGAAGCTAATAAAGCTTTTGCACATTACAGATGGTAATCAAAGAATAAGGAGGGTGTTGTATAGTGCCCAGACAATTTCCATTAAATAAAACTAGAAATATTGGAATTATGGCGCATATTGATGCTGGTAAGACTACAGCTACTGAACGTATTCTGTTCTATACAGGGCGTGTGCACAAGATTGGGGAAACTCATGATGGTGCTTCTCAAATGGACTGGATGGAACAAGAAAAAGAACGTGGAATTACAATCACATCTGCTGCTACTACTTGTGAATGGGATAACCATAGAGTTAATATTATAGATACGCCAGGACACGTGGACTTTACTGTTGAGGTAGAAAGATCTTTAAGAGTATTAGACGGTGCTGTTGGTGTATTCTGTTCAGTTGGTGGAGTTGAGCCTCAATCTGAAACAGTGTGGAGACAGGCTGATAAATATAATGTTCCTAGAATTGCTTTTATTAATAAGATGGATAGAACAGGTGCAGACTTCTATAATGTAGTACAAATGATGGAAGATAGAATTGCTGCTAATCCAGTTCCTATTCAACTTCCAATCGGAAAAGAAGATGACTTCAAAGGTTCTATCGATTTAGTTGAAATGAAAGCAATTGTTTATGATGAGGAACTAGGGATTAATTATGAAATCGTAGATATTCCTGCTGAATTAGAAGATAAAGCACAAGAGTATCGTGATTTATTAATTGAAGCAATCGCTGATCTTGATGAAGAAATTATGATGAAGTACTTAGAAGGAGAAGAACTTACAGTAGAAGAGATTAAGGCTGCTATCCGTAAAGGTACTATTGAGAATAAAATAACTCCTGTTCTTTGTGGTACAGCATTAAAGAACAAAGGACTTCAACCATTATTGGATGCAGTTATTGCTTACTTACCATCTCCAGTGGATATTCCTCCTGTAAAGGGTATTAGACCTAGAACTGGGGAAGAAGTTGTTCGACCTGCAGATGATGATGCTCCATTCTCAGCACTAGCTTTCAAAATTATGACTGACCCTTATGTTGGTAAGCTAGCATTCTTTAGAGTATACTCTGGAGTATTAGAATCAGGTTCTTACATTTATAACTCAACTAAAGAGTCAAAAGAACGTGTAGGACGTATTGTACAGATGCATGCTAACAAACGTGAAGAGAGAGATGAAGTTTATGCAGGAGATTTAGCTGCTGCAGTAGGACTTAAGAATACAAGTACAGGTGATACTTTATGTGATCAAGATGACCCAGTTATCTTGGAATCAATGGAGTTCCCTGAACCAGTAATTCATGTTGCTATTGAACCTAAAACTCAAAAAGATGGAGATAAATTAGGTGAAGCACTACAAAAGTTAGCTGAAGAGGATCCTACATTTACTGTTAGAACTGATGAAGAAACTGGTCAAACAATCATTGGTGGTATGGGTGAATTACATTTAGACGTAATCGTTGATCGTTTAACTAGAGAATTCGGCGTTGAAGCTAATGTTGGTGAACCGCAAGTATCTTATCGTGAAACATTTACTAAGACTGGTACTGTTGAAGGTAAATTCGTAAGACAATCTGGTGGTCGTGGTCAATATGGTCATGTAGTTATGGATGTTGAACCATTAGATCCAGGTGAAGGATTCGAATTCGTTGATAAGATTGTTGGAGGAACTATTCCTAGAGACTATATCGGTTCAGTAGAACAAGGGGCTAAAGAAGCTTTAGAGAATGGTGTCTTAGCTGGTTATCCAGTTGTAGATGTTAGAGTTATTTTACATGATGGTTCTTATCATGAAGTTGACTCTTCTGAGATGGCATTTAAGATTGCTGGTTCTATGGCAATTAAAGATGGTGTTAAGAAGCTTAAGCCAGTATTGCTAGAACCGATTATGGCTGTTGAAGTTACAACTCCTGAGGAGTACATGGGAGATGTAATTGGAGATCTTAACAGTCGTCGTGGACAGGTACAAGGTATGGATCAAAGAGGTAATGCTAGAATTGTTAGAGCAATGGTTCCATTATCTGAAATGTTTGGTTATGCAACTGATCTTCGTTCAAATACACAAGGTCGTGCTCAATACGTAATGCAAATGGATCATTACGATAAGGTTCCAGCTAATATTTCTGAAGAAATTATTTCAAAAGTTCAATAATAATTAGGAGGGAAATAAAATGGCAAAAGAAAAGTTTGAGAGAACGAAACCTCATGTTAATATTGGTACAATTGGTCACGTAGACCACGGTAAAACAACAACTACTGCAGCTATTACAAAGGTATTATCAAAAGGTGTAGGAGGTTCTAACTTCGAGGATATCGATAATGCACCAGAAGAAAGAGAAAGAGGAATTACAATTGCTACTTCGCATGTAGAGTACGAAACAGAAAATCGTCACTATGCTCACGTTGACTGTCCAGGACATGCTGACTATGTAAAGAACATGATTACTGGAGCAGCACAGATGGATGGAGCTATCTTAATCGTATCAGCAGCTGACGGACCAATGCCTCAAACAAGAGAGCATTTACTATTATCTCGTCAGGTAGGAGTACCAAAGATCGTAGTATTCTTAAACAAAGCTGACATGGTAGATGACGAAGAGTTAATCGAATTGGTAGAGATGGAAGTAAGAGAATTAATGAGCGAGTATGAATTTGAAGGAGATGACGCACCAGTAGTAGTAGGTTCTGCGTTAAAAGCATTAGAAGATCCAACAGGAGAATGGGGAGAAAAAATCATAGAATTAATGGATGCTGTTGATGAGTATATCCCAACTCCAGAAAGAGATACAGACAAAGAGTTCTTAATGCCAGTAGAGGATGTATTCAGTATTACTGGACGTGGAACAGTAGCAACTGGACGTGTAGAGCAAGGTGTAATTAAAGTAGGAGACGAAGTAGAAATAGTAGGAATTAAAGATACTACAAAAACTACAGTAACAGGAGTAGAAATGTTCCGTAAGTTAATGGATCAAGCAGAAGCAGGAGATAACATTGGAGCATTATTAAGAGGTGTTAAGAGAGAAGACATCGAGCGTGGACAAGTATTAGCAAAACCTGGAAGCATTACTCCACATACTAAGTTTAAAGCAGAAGTATATGTATTAAGTAAAGAAGAAGGTGGACGTCATACTCCATTCTTCGATGGATATAAACCACAATTTTACTTTAGAACAACAGATGTAACAGGTTCAATCCATTTACCAGAAGGTGTAGAGATGGTAATGCCAGGAGATAACATCGAAATGATAGGGGAATTAATCTCTCCAATTGCGATGGACGAAGGATTAAGATTCGCTATTCGTGAAGGTGGAAGAACTGTTGGTGCTGGTGTTGTTACTGAAATTATTGAATAATTAAATCTATAGAAAAAGGAATGGGGAGTATTATTCCTCCTCATCTTTTTTCTGTCTAAATTAAATGTTATTTGGAGGTGAAAATTATGGCTGAACAAGCTACAGGTAAAATTAGAATTAGATTAAAAGCTTATGAGCATCAGCTTTTAGATAATTCAGCAAGAAAGATTGTTGAAACTGCTAAAAAAACTGGAGCTGAAGTTTCTGGACCGATTCCTTTACCTACTAAAAGAGAGGTGTTTACAATTTTACGTGCACCTCATGTAAATAGTAAGTCAAGAGAACAATTTGAAATGAGAACTCATAAAAGATTAATTGATATTAAAGATCCAACACCTAAGACTGTTGATTCTCTAATGAGATTAGATTTACCAGCTGGTGTTGACATAGAGATTAAACTATAATATTTATATGTGTTTTAAGGAGGTGTAGAAAAAATGAAGGCGATTTTAGGTAAAAAAATTGGTATGACACAAATTTTCACTGAAAATGGTGAAGTTGTACCTGTTACAGTTGTTGAAGCGGGACCATGTACTGTAATTCAAAAAAAGACTGAAGAAGTTGACGGATATAACTCTGTACAATTAGGGTTTGTTGATGATAAAGAAAACAAAGTAAATAAACCTCTAAAGGGACACTTCGATAAATATGGAGTTAATCCTAAAAAATATATTCGTGAATTTAGAGTTGAAGGAGCAGAAGCTCTAGAAACAGGAGATGAAGTTAAAGCAGATGTATTCGCTGAAGGAGAGAAAGTTGATGTAACTGGTATCTCTAAAGGTAAAGGATTTGCAGGTACAGTTAAGAGATGGAATTTCAATACTGGACCAAAAACTCACGGTTCTAGAAATTACAGAAGACCAGGTTCTATTGGTGCTGGTTCTGATCCTGCAAGAGTATTTAAAGGTAAAAAGATGCCTGGACATATGGGGCATGAACAAGTAACAGTTCAAAATCTAGAAGTTGTTAAAGTAGACCCTGAAAAGAATTTATTATTAATCAAAGGTGCAGTTCCTGGACCTAAAAAAGGGTTATTAACTATTCGGCAAACAGTAAAATAGTGTTAGGAAAGGGGGATAAAGATGCCTGAATTAGCTTTATATAATATTGATGGACAAAAGTCAGGAAATCTTGACTTAAGAGATGAAGTTTTTAGTGTAGAAGTAAATGAACATGTACTTCATGAAGCGGTTGTTGCTCAATTAGCAGCTAAGCGTGTTGGAAGTGCTAAGACTAAGACAAGAGGAGAAGTTGCTGGTGGTGGACGTAAGCCATGGAGGCAAAAAGGAACAGGTCGTGCTCGACACGGAAGTATCCGTTCTCCACTTTGGGTAGGTGGTGGAACTACTTTTGGACCACAACCACGTAAATATAATAAGAAACTTCCTAAGAAAGTTAAAAAATTAGCTGTAAAATCAGCCTTAACTCTTAAGGTTGAAGAAGGTAACTTAGTTGTTGTTGACAACTTTAATTTTACAGCACCAAAAACTAAAGAGATGGTATCTGTATTAAAGAGCTTTGATGCAGTAGATTCTAAAGTTTTAATTGTACTTTCTGAAAAGAATGATAATGTTTATAAATCAGCTCGTAATCTTCCGGGAGTAAGGGTTGTAACACCTACTAAGGTAACTGTATATGATGTTTTAAATAGTAATAAAGTAATTATGACTAAAGATGCAGTTGCTAAAGTTGAGGAGGTGCTAGCATAATGAAGGATCCTCGGGATATTATTATTGCGCCTCATATTTCTGAAAGAAGTATGATGGATATGGAAGAAAATTGGTATACTTTTAAAGTTGCTATCAAAGCTAACAAGCCTGAAATTAAAAAAGCTATTGAAAAAATCTTTGATGTTAATGTTGAAAAAGTAACTACTAATCGTATGCCAGGTAAGAAGAGAAGAATGGGATATACTCAAGGTAAGACATCTAATTGGAAGAAAGCTAGAGTTAAACTAGCTGAAGGAGATAGCATCGAAATATTTGAAGGTGTATAATTTTTATAAGAAAAGGAGGGAGTAAAGATGGCGATTAAGAAATTTAAGCCAACCACACCGTCAAGAAGATATATGACTGTGGAGGATTTTACTGATATTACAACTGATAAGCCAGAAAAGTCTTTACTTAAGCCACTGAAAAAAAGTGGTGGACGTAATGCAAATGGTCGCATCACTGTCCGTCATCGTGGTGGGGGCCATAAGAGAATGTACAGAATTATTGACTTTAAAAGAGATAAAGATGGAGTTCCAGCTAAGGTAGCTACAATTGAGTATGATCCAAATAGATCTGCTCGTATTGCGTTGTTACATTATGCAGATGGAGAGAAGAGATATATCATTGCTCCAAAAGGAATTAGTGTAGGGGATGAAATTCTTTCAGGTCCTGAAGCAGATATCAAGCCAGGAAATGCATTAGCTTTAAAAGATATTCCAGTAGGTACTATAGTGCATAATATCGAGCTTAAGCCAGGAAAAGGTGCACAAATGGTACGCTCTGCAGGTGCTAGTGCTCAACTTATGGCTAAAGAGGGTAAATATGCAAATATTCAACTACCTTCTGGAGAAATGAGATTAGTTAATGTGAAATGTAAAGCTACAGTTGGTCAAGTAGGTAATGAATTACATGAAAACATTACTATCGGTAAAGCTGGAAGAAAGAGATGGATGGGTATTAGACCTACAGTTCGTGGTACTGTAATGAACCCTCATGATCATCCTCATGGTGGTGGTGAAGGTAAGAATAAAACATCTGGTAGACATCCAGTTACTCCTTGGGGTCAACCTACTATCGGTAAGAAGACTCGTAAGAAGAAGGCTTCTGATAAGATGATTGTTCGTAGTCGTCATGCGAAGAAGCGTAGAAGAAAATAATTAATGAGAGGGGGACATTAGATTGGGTCGTTCAATAAAAAAAGGACCATTTGTAGATGAAAAGCTATTAGCCAAGGTTGAAGAGATGAACAAGTCTGGAAATAAAAAAGTTATTAAAACTTGGTCAAGAAGTTCAACTATTTTTCCACAAATGTTAGGGCATACTATTGCTGTTCATGATGGGAAAAAGCATGTTCCTGTATACATTACTGAAGATATGGTTGGTCATAAATTAGGTGAGTTTGCACCTACTAGAACATTCAGAGGACATGGAGATCACACTGAAAGATCTACATCACTTAAATAGAGTTTAGAGAGTAAAGGGGGGTTAAACCATGGAAGCTAAAGCCGTTGCTAAACGTATTCGGATTTCCCCAAGAAAAGCAAGGTTAGTTATTGACTTAGTAAGGGGTAAAGAAATTGGCGAAGCATTTGGTGTTTTAAAGAATACACCTAATAAAGCAGCAGGTATTATTGAAAAATTATTAATTTCAGCTGTAGCTAATGCCGAAAATAATCATGGTATGATTGCTGATGAATTATATATTTCTGAAGCATATGTAGATGAAGGTCCAACAATGAAGAGATATAAACCAAGAGCAATGGGGCAGGCAAGTCCTATTAATAAAAGAACAAGCCATCTTACAATAAAAGTGGCAGAAAAAAAGGAGGGATAATGAATGGGTCAAAAAATTCATCCACACGGTCTTAGAGTTGGTGTAGTAAAAGATTGGGATGCTAAGTGGTATGCTAATAAAGAGGATTATTCTGATTTATTACATGAAGATTTAGAGGTAAGAGACCATGTGAAGGGCAAAATGTATGATGCAGGTATTTCTAGAATCGTAATTGAAAGAGCTGCAAATAGAATTAAAGTTAATATTCATACTGCTCGTCCAGGAATGGTAATTGGAAAAGGTGGTTCTGAAGTAAATGATTTAAGAGCCGAATTAGAAGCTATGACTAATAAACAAGTTCAAGTTAATGTTGTTGAAGTTAAAAATCCTGATCAAGATGCGCAATTGGTTGCTGAGAATATTGCTGAGCAAATTGAGAATCGTGTATCTTTTAGAAGAGCTATGAAGCAATCTATAGGTAGAGCAATGCGCCAAAGAGGTGTTGAGGGAATTAAAGTTTTATGTTCAGGTCGTTTAGGTGGAGCTGATATGGCTCGTACTGAAGGTTATAGTGAAGGTAGTGTACCTTTACACACTTTACGTGCTGATATAGACTATGGATTTTCAGAAGCCGATACAACTTATGGTAAAATTGGAATAAAAGTTTGGATCTACAAAGGTGAAATCTTACCGGAAATTAATGAAGACTAATAAGAAAGGGGGCCAATGACATGTTAATTCCAAAGCGTGTTAAACATAGAAAACAACATCGTGGACGGATGAAAGGTAAAGCTCAGCGTGGTAATAAAGTTTCTTTTGGTGATTACGGTTTACAAGCTCTAGAGCCTGCATGGATTAACAATCGTCAAATCGAGGCAGCCAGAGTTGCAATTACTCGTAAAATTAAACGTGGTGGTAAGGTTTGGATAAATATCTTCCCTGACAAACCTGTAACTGCTAAACCAGCTGAAACAAGAATGGGTAGTGGTAAAGGAGCTCCAGAACAATGGGTTGCTGTTGTGAAGCCAGGACGTATAATGTTTGAACTTGCTGGTGTTAATGAAGAGCTTGCTAGAGATGCTATGAGATTAGCAGCACATAAACTGCCTATCAAAACGAAATTTGTAAAACGGGAAGAAATGGATGGTGACAGCAATGAAAGCTAATGAGTTAAGAAATTTAACTAATGCAGAATTAGAGCAAAAGTTAGATGAATTAAAAGAAGAATTATTTAACTTGCGTTTTCAAAATGCTACAGTGCAATTAGATAACCCTGCACGTATAAAAGAGGTTAAAAAATCAATTGCTCGTGTTAAGACTATTTTAAATGAACGTGAACTTGGAATTAACCAAGGTTAATTGAGAGGAGGGTTAATATGGCTCGACGCAATGCACCGCAAGAAAAGATCGGATTAGTTGTTAGTGATAAAATGGAAAAGACTGTTGTTGTTGCAGTGGAAAGAAAGACTCAACATCCATTATATAAGCGTGTAATCACTAGAACTTCTAAGTTCAAAGCTCATGATGAAAAGAATGAGTGTCGAGTAGGGGACAAAGTTAGAATTGTAGAAACTCGTCCTTTAAGTAAGACTAAGAACTGGGTAGTAGAAGAGATTGTTCAAAGAGCTGAATAGTTTTTAATTGAAAGGAGGGTTTTGAAGTGATTCAACAGGAATCTAGATTAAAAGTAGCAGATAACTCAGGAGCTAGAGAACTACTTTGTATTAAAGTTTTAGGTGGTTCTAAAAAGCGTTATGCTTCTATTGGTGACGTAATTGTTGCTACAGTTAAAGAAGCTATCCCTGATGGTATGGTAAAGAAGGGTGACGTTGTTAAAGCAGTTATTGTACGGACAAAGAATCAAGTTAGAAGAAAAGACGGTTCATATATCAGTTTTGATGAAAATGCTGCTGTAATTCTTAGTAAAAATAATGAACCACGAGGAACACGTATCTTTGGACCAATTGCTCGTGAATTAAGAGAAAAGAATTTCACAAGAATTATTTCTTTAGCGCCTGAAGTGCTTTAATTAAAGTTTTAGACAAGAAAGGAGGCAATTGGGATGTCTAAGTTACATGTGAAGAAAGGCGACAAAGTTAAGATTATCGCTGGAAAAGACAGAGGTCAAGAGGGAGAAATCCTAAAAGCTTTTCCAAAAGAAAGTCGTGTTATCGTTAAAGGTGTTAATGTTATTAAAAAACATGTAAGACCAACTCAAGAAAATCCACAAGGTGGTATTCTTGAAAAGGAAGCTCCAATTCATAGTTCTAATGTAATGTTACTTTGCGGAAAATGTGGAGCACCTTCTCGTACAGGTAAAAAAGTCTTAGATAACGGTGAAAAATTACGTTATTGTAAAAAATGTGGAGAAGATATCGATTAATTGTTGATAGAAAGGAGGTAAAACTATGTCATTTTTAAAAGAAAAATATATTAAAGAGATAGCTCCTGCTATGGTAGAAAAGTTTAATTACGGTAATATTATGGAAGTTCCTAAATTAGATAAAGTTGTTCTTAATATGGGACTTGGCGAAGCTGCAGAGAATGCTAAGGTGCTTGACCAAGCTGTTGAGGTTTTCCAAGCTATCACTGGGCAAAATCCTGTAATTACTAGAGCTAAAAAATCAGTTGCTAACTTTAAGATTAGAGAAGGTATGCCAGTTGGTTGTAAGGTTACTCTTCGTGGAGAACAAATGTATGAGTTCTTATATAAATTAATTAATGTAGCTCTACCACGTGTTCGTGACTTTAGAGGTATTTCTGGTAAATCTTTTGATGGAAGAGGTAATTATTCTTTAGGTTTAACTAACCATACTGTTTTCCCAGAAATTAAGATTGATGATGTTGATAAAATTTTAGGAATGGATATTGTTGTAGTAACTACTGCTGAAACTGATGAAGAAGCTAAAGAGTTATTATCTTTAATGGGTATGCCATTTAAAAAGTAATTAAGGAGGGGACAGAGTGGCTAGAAAGGCTAAAATAATAAAGGCTAATCGGAAGCCTAAGTATTCAACTCGAAAAGAACACAGATGTCGCAAGTGTGGACGACCACATGGTGTTATTAGAAAGTTCGAATTATGCCGTGTATGCTTTAGAGAATTAGCCCACGAAGGTAAATTACCAGGTGTTAAGAAAGCTAGCTGGTAAGAAGTTTTAAAGTTGTTAATTTGAAAGGAGGTATGAAGAGTGAATATAACTGATCCTATTGCTGATATGCTAACAAGAATTAGAAATGCAAACTCTGTTTTAAAATCAGAAGTGGAAATCCCTGCTTCTAACCTTAAAGAAGAGATTGCTCGGGTTTTACAAGAAGAAGGTTTTATTAAAGGATTTAAAAGAATCAATAATGGACCACAGGGTACAATCAAAGTATTCTTAAAATATGGTGCTAACGGTGAAAAGATTATCAGTGGTATTAAGAGAATTAGTAAACCAGGGTTGAGAGTTTATGCTAATAGAGAAGATTTACCTAAGGTTTTAGGTGGATTAGGTATAGCTATTATTTCAACTTCTAATGGTTTAATGACAGATAAATCTGCTCGTAAAGCAGGAATTGGTGGAGAAGTTCTCTGTTATGTATGGTAATAATTGAATAAAAAGGAGGTGTAGATTATGTCTCGAATCGGACATAAACCAGTTGCAATTCCTGAAAAGGTAGAAGTAACTATAGACGGTAATGTAGTAAAAGTTAAAGGTCCTAATGGAGAATTACAGCAAGTAGTTAATCCAAGAATGGATATCAAAATAGAAGATAATGAACTTACAGTAACTAGACCTACAGATTCTAAAGTAGATAAATCTATGCATGGTTTAACTCGTAGTTTAATTGTTAATATGATTGAAGGTGTAACTGAAGGATTTAAAAAAGCTTTAGAATTAAATGGTGTAGGTTATCGTGCACTTAAAAAAGGTAGTAATTTAGAACTACAAGTTGGGTATTCTCACCCTGTAGTGATTGAACCACCAGAGGGTATTGACTTTGAAGTAGAAAAGAACAAAGTTATTGTTAAAGGTATTGACAAGCAATTAGTGGGTCAGGTAGCTGCTAATATTAGAGCAGTTAGACCACCAGAACCTTACAAAGGAAAAGGAATCAAATATGTTGATGAAGTTATCAGACGTAAGGAAGGTAAGACTGGTTAGTAGTTAATATCCGATAAAGGAGGGAAGAGAATGAGCAAGTTAAGTAAAAAAGAAGCTAGGGAAAGAAGACACAAAAGAATCCGTAATAAGGTTCAAGGTACCCCAGATCGCCCTAGATTAAATGTATATAGAAGTAATCAACATATATATGCCCAAGTCATCGATGATTTTGCTGGGGAAACTTTAGTAGCTGCTTCTACTGTTGATAAAGAGATCAGTGAAAAAGTTTCAAATGGTGGAAATAAAGATGCTGCTAAAGTTGTTGGTGAATATATTGCTAAAAGAGCTTTGGATAAAGGAATAAATACAGTTGTATTTGATCGTGGTGGATATGAATATCATGGTCGTGTTAAAGCTTTAGCGGAATCCGCTCGAGAAAACGGATTAGAGTTTTAATCAATTTTTGAGTAAAAGGAGGGAAAAAGATGAGCAAACTTATTGACCCTAGTAAATTAGATTTAGAGGAACGTGTTGTTAATATTAACCGTGTAACTAAAGTAGTTAAGGGTGGACGTAGATTCAGCTTTAGTGCATTAGTAGTAGTTGGTGACGGTAATGGTCATGTAGGTGCTGCAATCGGAAAAGCTAACGAAGTACCAGATGCTATTCACAAAGCTATTGATGCTGCTAAAAAGAGTTTGGTTAAAGTTCCTTTAAAAGATACTACTATTCCTCATGAAATCAATGGTATCTTTGGTGCTGGTAATGTTCTTCTAAAACCTGCTTCTGAAGGTACTGGAGTTATAGCTGGAGGTCCAGTGCGTGCTGTTGTAGAATTAGCAGGGATTAAAGATATCTTAACTAAATCTTTAGGTTCTAATAATCCAATCAATATGGTTAGAGCTACTATTACTGGATTATCTAGTCTTAAAAATGCTGAAGATGTTGCTAAACTAAGAGGTAAAAGCGTAGATGAATTATTAGGATAATATATAATTTCAATTAATTTTTAAGTTGCTAAGGGGGTGAAAAGTGTGAAATTACACGATTTGAAGCCAGCAGAAGGATCTAAAAAGAACCGCAAGAGAGTTGGTAGAGGTATTGGGTCTGGAACTGGAAAGACTTCTGGAAAAGGACATAAAGGTCAAAATGCAAGATCAGGTGGAGGAGTAAGACCTTTCTTCGAAGGTGGTCAGACTCCTTTATATAGAAGATTGCCTAAGAGAGGATTCTCTAATGCTAAGTTTAGAAAAGAGTATGCTATAGTTAACGTAAATGACCTAAATCGTTTTGATGCCGATACAGATGTTACTGTAGAGGTATTAAAAGATGCTGGTTTAATTAATAAGGTTAAAGATGGTGTTAAGATTTTAGGTGATGGAAGCTTAGAGAAGTCTTTAACTGTTAAAGCCCACAAATTTACTAAGTCCGCAGTTGAGAAGATTGAAGCTGCAGGAGGAAAGGTAGAGGTGATATAACAAGATGCTATCAGCTCTAAGTAATGCGCTAGAAGTTAAAGAGTTGAGAAAAAAGATTTTCTTTGTTTTAGCTATGATTGCTGTATACCGTGTTGGAGCTCATATTCCAGTCCCTGGCATTAATCCTGAAGCATTAGAGAAATTATTTGCAGGTGCTGGTGTTTTAGGTTTTTTAGATATGTTTGCTGGAGGGGCTTTAAAGAATTTTACTATTTTTGCTATGAGTATCAGTCCCTACATAACTGCATCAATCATTATGCAGTTATTGACTGTTGCTATTCCTAGACTAGAGGAACTTGTTAAACAAGGTCCTGAAGGAAAAACATTAATTACTCGTTATACAAGATATGCTACTGTACTTTTAGGTATTATCCAAGGTACAGGTATTACTTTGATGATAAGAAATTATGGAGCAATTAAAAATCCTTCTTTCTTTAATTTAACTACAATTGTAATAACATTAACTGCAGGAACTGTCTTTTTAATGTGGTTAGGTGAACAGATTACAGAAAAAGGAATTGGAAATGGTATATCATTAATCATTTTTGCTTCAATTGTTTCACGTTTTCCAACAGGTGTTATTCAGACAATTAAAGGACTGAGAGCAGAAACTATTAATATCTTTAATCTCCTACTTTTCTTAGTAATTTCAGTAGTTGTGATTGCATTAGTTATTTATATTCAAGAAGGACAAAGAAAGATTCCAGTACGTTATTCCAAAAGAGTAGTGGGACGTAAGGTCTATGGGGGACAGTCAACTCATATTCCATTAAAGGTAAATCAAGCTGGAGTAATTCCAGTAATCTTTGCTTCTTCTGTTCTTTTATTCCCAGCTACTATTGCTCAATTTATTCAACAAAGCTGGGCTCAAGCTATAGCTAATGCCTTAAGTCCAGGATCTATTTTGTATATGATTTTATTTTCATTGTTGATTATCTTCTTTACTTATTTTTATACTGCTATTCAATTTAACCCAATTGAAATAGCAGATAATATGAAAAAACATGGTGGATTTATTCCAGGTCGTCGTCCAGGTAGACCAACAGCGGAATATTTAGATAAAATCTTAACTAGAATAACTTTGGCTGGTGCAATATTCTTAGCTCTAATTGCTATCTTACCTAATTTTGTTATGGAGTTTACCGGAATTCAGATGAACTTTGGAGGAACAGCTTTATTAATCGTAGTAGGTGTTGCTTTACAAACTATGCAACAAATTGAAACTTATTTATTATCTAGACATTATGAAGGGTTTATGAAGTGATTCAAGGAGTGATATCAATGAATTTAGTATTAGTTGGTCCTCCAGGGGCAGGTAAAGGGACTCAAGCAGCTCGCTTAGAGGAAGCTTATGAGATTCCTCATATCTCTACTGGGGATATGTTTCGTAAAGCAATTAAAGAGGAAACAGAATTAGGAAAGAAAACAAAGGAATATATGGATCAAGGTAAGTTAGTGCCAGATGAGGTGACTATTGGGATAGTTAGAGAAAGATTATCTCAAAAAGATTGTCAGCAAGGATTTATTTTAGATGGTTTTCCTAGAACTGTGAATCAAGCTGATGCATTAAATTCAATCTTAGCTGATATGAATACTTCTTTAGATGCTGTTATAAACATTAAAGTAAGTGATGCGGAAGTTATTGATAGATTATCTGGTAGAAGAATCTGTAAATCATGTGGTGCTAGTTATCATGTTAAATTTAATCCACCAAAAGTTGCAGGTGTTTGTAATGAGTGTGAAGGAGAGTTATATCAACGTGAAGATGACAATCCAAATACCATTCAGCAGAGATTAGATGTCTACTCTGAGCAAACTTCTCCTTTAATTAATTATTACCGAGAAAGTAATTTATTAAAAACAATTAATGGAGAAGATAGTTTGGATAATGTATTTTTTGAAATTAAAGACTTATTAGATAATATTAAATAACGTAGATTTAACAGAGGTTAATATTTGAAAGCTATTTACATATAGCTGGCTAGAAATTTATATTGTTTTTCGTCAACTGTCAAGAATACATGATATATGGGGTGAATTGATATGCCCCTAGTTGACGAATTTTATATGAATAAATTAAACTTCTTGTTTTAAATTATTACGTTTTTTAGATTATTAATAGATAAGATATGGGGTTTAATTAAATTTCTCTATTAAAGTTTTTAAGTTTTTGGTTTTCAGCTTATAGTGAGGACCATTATACTAATGATGGTTGAACTGTCTGTATTAGGATATTAACAGGAAACTATCACTCCTTTTTAAGGTTCAATTTTTAGGTCCTCATTCATATTAAACTCAACTTTAATTGAATAAAATATGATTTTTGTGATATAATGTTATACTGAGATGATAAAGTGGAATAATGTGTAAATTTGTAAGGGGGTTAAAGATAATCAATGGCAAAAGAAGAGGCTATTGAAGTTGAAGGTACTGTAATTGAACCATTACCGAATGCAAAGTTTCGTGTAGAGTTGGAAAATGGTCACAAAGTATTGGCTCACGTTTCTGGAAAGATGAGAATGAATTTTATTCGAATCTTACCAGGAGATAAGGTGACTGTTGAGTTATCACCTTATGATTTAAGTCGGGGTCGAATTACTTATCGTCATAAATCTTAATTAGAGTAAGATAGAAGGAGGGTTAATATGAAAGTTCGACCATCAGTAAAACCTATTTGCGATAAATGCAAAGTAATTCGTCGTAAAGGGAGAGTTTATGTTATTTGTGAAAATCCTAAGCATAAACAGCGTCAAGGTTAATTTTTAATACTTTAAATTGGGAGGTGTAAATAATATGGCACGGATTGAAGGTGTTGATTTACCTAGAAATAAGAGAATCGAAATTGGTTTGACTTATATTTATGGAATCGGACGATCAACTGCTCAAGAAATTATTAAAAAAACTGGAATTAATCCTGATACAAGAGTACGTGATTTAACTGAAGGTGAAGTAGCTGAATTACGTAAAGTTATCGATGAGGATTATCTTGTAGAAGGTGAATTAAGACGTGAAGTAAGAGGAAATATTAAAAGACTAAGAGATATTGGTTCTTATAGGGGTCTAAGACATAGAAGAGGTCTTCCAGTTCGCGGACAAAATACTAAAAATAATGCTAGAACTAGAAAAGGTCCTAAGAGAACTGTAGGAGCAAAAAGAAAGAAATAGTTAAGAAGATAAAATAGATAAATAAGGAGGGATACCATGGCACGTAGAGTAAAGAAGAAAAAGAAAAAGAAGAATATTAGAGTTCAAAAGGGTCAAGCTCATATTCGTTCTACTTTTAATAATACAATTGTAACTTTAACTGATGCTAAAGGAAATACAATTGCTTGGTCAAGTGCAGGTAATTTAGGTTTTGCTGGTTCTCGTAAGAGTACTCCTTATGCTGCTCAAATGGCTGCTGATAATGCAGCAAAGGAAGCAATGGAGTATGGTTTAAAAGAAGTTGAAGTTTTTGTTAATGGCCCTGGTGCAGGAAGAGAAGCAGCTATTCGCTCATTACAAGCAGCTGGATTAGAAGTAACTCTAATTAAAGATGTAACTCCTATTCCACATAATGGCTGTCGTCCACCAAAGCGTCGTAGAGTGTAATTTGATATAGAAATTGATATAAAAACTAGGATAATGATATAAACTTGGAGGTGTAAAGATATATGGCAAGATATACTGGACCTGTTTGTCGTTTATGTCGACAACAAGGGGAAAAGTTATTCTTGAAAGGTGAAAGATGTTATTCAGATAAGTGTGCTATTGAACGCCGTTCTTATGGTCCTGGAGATCAAGGAAGAGGTCGTCGTAGTAAATTGTCTGATTTTGGTTTGCAGTTAAAGGAAAAGCAGAAAGTTAGAAGAAGTTATGGTATTTTAGAAAATCAATTTAAGCGTTATTTTGAAACTGCTGAGAAGAAACCAGGAATTACTGGTGAAAACTTCTTACAGTTATTAGAAAGTAGATTAGATAATGTTGTTTATAGATTAGGATTTGCTACTTCTAGAAATGAAGCAAGACAAATCGTAAGACATGGACATATTAGTGTTAATGGTAGTAGAGTTGATATTCCTTCTTACTTAGTAGAAGAAAATGATGTAATAGCTATAAGAGAAAATAGTAAAGGTTTAAAGAGAATTAAAGAAATTTGTGAATTAAATGCTGATAAAGCTACACCTTCTTGGGTAACAGTAGATATGGAAAAGAAAGAAGGAAAAGTACTAACAGCACCTGTTCGCGAGGAAATAGATCTTCCAATTAATGAGCAGTTAATTGTAGAGTTCTACTCTAGATAATAGCGGTTTAATTGTGGTTCTTTTGAACCACTTTGCTACTTTTGCAATTAATCAAGTTATCACCCTCAATTAGAGTTGTTGAAATCTTTTCTTAATTAAAGGGAGGGTTAAGTTAATGATTGAGATTGAAAAGCCAACTATTGAACGTATTGAATCAACAGATACCTACGGAAAGTTTGTAATTACCCCTTTAGAAAGGGGTTATGGGGTTACTCTAGGAAATTCATTAAGAAGAATAATGTTATCATCTTTACCAGGTGCTGCAATAACTTCAATTAAGATTGAAGGTGTACGCCATGAATTTTCTACTGTCCCTGGAGTTGTAGAAGACGTAGCTGATCTTATTTTGAATTTAAAAGATGTAGTTATTAAAATGAATGAAGAAGAACCTCAGACTTTAAGAATTGAAGCAAGTGGTGAAGGAGAAGTTACGGCTGGTGATTTTACTGTTAGTGGTGACGTAGAAATACTTAATCCTGACCATCATATTGCTACTTTAGCCGATGAAGGTGAATTCATTTTAGAAGCTGTAGTAGAAAATGGACGTGGGTATGTATCAGCTGAGGATAATAAAGATGAGGAACATGTAATTGGTGTATTACCTATTGATTCAGATTTCTCTCCTATTCGTAGAGTTAACTTTAAAGTTGAAGATACACGTGTAGGAAAAAGAAGTGATTTGGATAAGTTAACTTTAGAAGTTACTACTAATGGTAGTATTGATCCAGAAGAATCTATTAGTTTATCTGCTAAAGTGTTAGCAGAGCATTTAGATTTATTTATTAATCTTAGTGAAGAGATTAATAATGTGGATATTATGGTGGAAAAAGAAGAAGAAGAAAAAGATAAACTTATGGAGACGACAATCGAAGAGTTAGATTTATCTGTTCGTTCTTCTAATTGCTTAAAGAGAGCTGGAATCAACACCGTAGAAGAGTTAGCAAACACTTCTGAAGAAGACCTAATGAAGGTTAGAAATTTAGGTAAGAAATCTTTATTAGAAATCAAAGCTAAAATTGCTGAATTAGGTTTGGGTTTAGGAAAGCCTGAATTATAATAATTATAAATTGAAAAATAAGGAGGGATAGTTGTGGCTCAGCGGAAATTAGGTCGTAAAAGCGCACCAAGAAAAGCTTTATTTATTGGTTTAGCTAATGCTCTATTTAAGAACGAAAGAATCGAAACAACAGAAGCTAAAGCTAAGGAAGTAAGAAGAATTGCTGAGAAATTAATCACTAAAGCTAAAAAAGGTACTCAACATGATCGTAGACAAGTAATGAGTACTCTTCAAGATAAAGATACAGTACAAGTATTATTTGATGAGATTGCTCCAAGATTCGCTGAACGTCAAGGTGGATATACTAGAATTCTTAAAGTAGGTCCAAGACGTGGTGACTCTGCACCAATGGCTATCTTAGAGTTGGTAGAATAATTTAACATTAAAATAGATAATCTAGATTATCTATTTACTGCTCTATTAAGTATAGCAAATTGTTTATTATTAAAAAAATATAATCAATTAAACAGCCATAGCTACTTTATGATACTGGACGTGATTTTTTTGTCCGTAAGATTCGGATTTTATTATTCGTCCGGTATAAATGGCTGTTTTTTTATATCAGGTTGGTGAAAAAATGGGATTAATTAAGATTCAAGACCTTCATTATAAATATAATAATAGTGAAGAATGGGTACTTAATGGAATTGATTTAGATATTAAAGATGGAGAGTTTCTAGTAATTGTAGGCCATAATGGTTCTGGTAAATCTACTTTAGCCAAAATGCTAAATGGACTATTGGTACCTAATAAAGGAATTGTAAATGTTAATGGTGATAAAACTTCAGATAGGGATAAAATCTGGGATATTAGACAACAGGTTGGAATGGTCTTTCAAAATCCTGATAATCAGCTTGTTGCTAATATTGTAGAAGAAGATGTTGCTTTTGGTCCAGAAAATTTAGGATTAGAGCCTAGTCAAA
The DNA here is from genome assembly GCF_001693735.1 of Orenia metallireducens. Lineage (GTDB taxonomy): Bacteria > Bacillota > Halanaerobiia > Halobacteroidales > Halobacteroidaceae > Orenia > Orenia metallireducens. The sequence goes on along the minus strand of NZ_LWDV01000007.1, from coordinate 348,848 downwards.
TTAGAGAACGGGTTGATGAATCTTTAAAAGCAGTTGCTATGGAAGAATTCAAAAGGTATGCTCCTCATAATTTATCTGGTGGTCAGAAACAGCGTGTGGCTATTGCTGGTGTTTTAGCTATGCAGCCTAAATGTTTGGTTTTAGATGAACCTACTGCAATGTTAGATCCAGTAGGTAGACAGAGTGTAATGGATGCTATACAGAAGCTAAATAAAGGTTTAGGAATAACTGTAGTTCATATTACCCATTTTATGACTGAGGCTATTCAGGCTGATAGAATTATTGTAATGGAAGAGGGAAGAATAGTTTTAGAAGGCACCCCCCAAGAGATATTTAGCCAAGTAGATAGGATTAAAGAGTACCATTTAGATGTACCCCAAGTTACAGAGTTAGCATTTAAGCTTCACCAACAAGGCTTAAATATAAGACCTGATATTTTTGATATAGATAGGTTGGTGAGTGAGTTATGTTACTTGAAGTAAGGAATTTAAGCCATAATTATGATGTTGAGTTGAGTCCTGATAATTATACTTTAAAGAATATTAATTTTAAAGTCGATAAAGGTGAATTTATTGGTTTAATAGGTCATACTGGTTCTGGAAAGTCAACTTTAGTTCAGACTTTAAATGGATTGATTAGACCCACTGAAGGTAAGGTTTTGATTAATAATCAAGATATAACAAAAACTAAGAATCTAAGAGATATTAGAAAAAAGGTAGGACTAGTCTTTCAGTATCCAGAACATCAATTATTTGAAGAGACAATCTTTGCTGATGTTGCTTTTGGACCTAAGAATTTAGGTCTAAAGGATAATGAGATTGAAGAAAGAGTAAAGAAGGCTTTAAAATTAGTTAATTTAGACTTTGAGGAGTTTAAAGATAGATCACCCTTTAGATTATCTGGTGGGCAACAAAGAAGGGTTGCTATTGCTGGAGTATTGGCAATGGAACCAGAAATATTAATATTAGATGAGCCAACTGCGGGATTAGATCCTAAGGCAAGAAAAGAACTGATTAAAGAGATAGTTGATTTAAAAGATAAATTTGGATTAACTATTATATTGATTTCTCATAGAATGGAAGAGGTTGCTCAATTGGCTGATAGGGTATTAGTATTAGAGAAGGGTGAATTAGTATTAGAAGGTACTCCTAGTTATGTATTTGATCATGATGAGTTATTACAAAGCATTGGTTTAGGTATTCCCCAGGTAACAAAGATAATAAAAGATTTAAAAAAGAAGTTAGGTAATTCAGAGATTACTACAAATATCTTTACTGTTGAAGAGGCAAAAGAAGAAATTCTAAAGTTGATGAGAGGGTAAAAAATGTTAAATGATATTATGATAGGTCAATATATTGAAAGAGATTCTTTAATTCATAAGCTTGACCCACGAGTTAAAATATTGGTTATTATGTTCTTTATTATTTCTATATTTTTAATAGAGTCTTTTTCTGGTTATAGTGTTTTGGCTCTGTTTATTTTGTTAACGGTATTCTTATCTAAAATTAATTTGAAATATATTCTAAGGAGTATTAAACCTTTACTCTTTATTATTATCTTTACTTTAGTTATTCATCTCTTTATGACTAAAGGTGGTAGAGTTTTATGGCAGTGGAGGTTTCTATCTATTGAAGAAGAAGGGCTAAGGATGGGATCTTTTATGTCATTACGCTTGATTTTTTTAATTGCATATACCTCTTTATTGACATTAACCACTTCTCCATTAGAGTTAACTGATGGTTTAGAAAGGTTATTAAATCCTTTTAAAAGAATCGGTCTTCCAGCACATGAGTTGGCTATGATGATGACAATTGCCTTAAGGTTTATTCCTACATTATTAGAAGAGGCTGAAAAGATAATGAAGGCACAGAAAGCTAGAGGGGCTGATTTTGAAGGAGGTAATCTAATTCAGAAAGCTAAGAACTTGATTCCTTTGCTTGTCCCCTTATTTGTAAATGCTTTTCGTAGAGCTGATGAGTTGGCACTTGCTATGGAAGCTAGATGTTATCGAGGTGGAGAAAATCGTACTAGAATGAATGTATTAGCCTTTGCAAGGAAAGATTATATAGTAACAGTTATAAGTATAATTTACTTAAGTTTAGTAGGTATATTCTTATAGTAGGTGAGTATGATGAGAAACTTAAAGTGCACTGTTTCCTATGATGGGAGTAATTATCATGGCTTTCAACGCCAAGCGAATGCTTTAGCTGTCCAAGAAGTAATTGAAAGGGCAATAGAGAGTTTGGTTAAAAAGGAGATCAAGATTATAGGTGCTAGTAGAACTGATTCTGGAGTCCATGCCAAAGGTCAGGTCTTTAACTTCAAAGTAGAAAGTTCTATTCCAACAGTTAAATTTCCTATAGCTTTAAATACTAGACTGCCTGATGATGTTGTAATATTAGATGCTTGTGAAGTTGCTGATGACTTCCATGCTCGTTATCATACTTCTGATAAGATATATGAGTATCAGATATATAATGCTGAATTTCCTTCACCTTTTTATCGTAATTATGCTTATCATATTTATAATCAATTAGACTTAGATTTAATGAAGGAAGGAGCAGAGTATTTAGTTGGAGAGCATGATTTTTCATCGTTCCGTTCTTCAGGTTGTAATGCTAAAAATCCAATTCGTAGGATTTTTAATATAGATATAGATAGAGAAGATAACCTAATAAAGTTGAGTATTCATGGCAATGGTTTTTTATATAATATGGTTAGAATTATTGTTGGTACATTAGTTAAGGTTGCTTTGGGAAGGATAAAACCTGAAGCTGTTCAAGAGATACTATTAGCTAAGGATAGAAGCAAGGCTGGACCTACTGCACCAGCACAAGGGCTAATCTTAAAGAAGATTAATTATTAAATCTCTTAGTTAGCTTGGCAGAAATAAATATTAAAAAGTCTTGACACTTTTTGCTGGTTATAATAAAATAATATACGTGATTGTGTTTGTCACTCATGCTGGCAGCCCCGGTCAGTGTAAGTTCATAATATAAATATAAGTTACAAGGAGGGAAGAAAATGAGCACATATATGGCTAAACCACAAGACATTAATCGTGAGTGGTATGTAGTAGATATGGAAGGTAGAACATTAGGACGTGTAGCCACTGAGATAGCTAAGATTTTACAAGGTAAAAATAAGCCTATGTATACTCCACATATCGATACTGGAGATTATGTAATTGTAGTAAATGCTGATAAAGTTCATTTGACTGGAAAGAAGTTAGAGCAAAAAATGTATCACAAACATTCTAGATATCCTGGAGGATTAAAATCAACTCCTTATGGTGAGTTATTAGCTAAAGAGCCTGAAAAGGTTATCGAGCTTGCTGTAAAAAGAATGTTACCTAAGAACAAATTAGGTCGTCAAATGTTTAAAAAATTAAAGGTTTATGCTGGTGCTGACCATCCACACCAAGCTCAAGAACCTAAAGAATTAGAATTATAATACGGAAGGAGGAGATTTAAGTGGCAGCAGAAGTTGAATACTTAGGTACTGGACGGAGAAAAAATTCAGTTGCTCGTGTTAGATTATTACCAGGTGACGGTAAAATCATTATTAACAACATGCCTTTATCTGAATACTTTGGTAGAGACGTTTTAGAGCAAGTTGTAAAGCAACCTTTAGAAGCAACTGAAACTTTAGGAGAATTTGACGTAGTTGTTTCAGTTGAAGGTGGAGGAACTTCAGGACAAGCTGGAGCTATCCGCCATGGAATTGCTCGTGCATTATTAGAAACTGAAGGTGACTACAGAGGTACACTTAAGAAAGCTGGTTACTTAACTCGTGACCCAAGAATGAAAGAGCGTAAGAAATATGGGCGTAAGAAGGCTCGTAAGAAGCCACAATTCTCAAAAAGATAATTATATTACATTACATCAATATATCTTACTTACTACCAAGGAAGGGTTTTTTACTCTTCCTTTTTTATTATGTTTATTGAAAATTACAATGGTTACTTTAGGAAAAGTTATTTATATAGGAGTTTGATATTGGAGGTAATTACAGTGCTAAATCCTAGAATTGAGATTAATCTAGCTAAGATAGAAAGCAATACTAAAGAGATAGTTGAATTAGCCAATAACAGGGGGATTGATATCTGGGCAGTTACTAAGGGAGTTGCTGCAGACTTAAAGGTGGCTAAAGCTATGTTATTAGGAGGAGTAATAGGTTTAGCTGATTCTAGAATGAGGAATTTAATTAAGTTGAAAGAATTAAAATGCCCCTTAATGTTGCTTAGGATTCCAATGTTAAGTGAAGTTGATAAGGTTGTAGAAATAGTTGATATTAGTTTAAACTCAGAGCTAGAGGTTGTAAAGAGATTAAATCAAGTAGCTAAAGATAAGGATAAAGTACATAAGATAATTTTGATGGTTGATCTAGGAGATAGACGAGAAGGTATCTTACCAGAAGATCTTTTTGAGATTGCTAAAGAGATTAAGGATTTATCCAATATTGAGATAATAGGTTTAGGAACTAATCTAGCCTGCTTTAGAGGAATATTACCTAATGAAGATAATATGACTCAATTGATGGATTTAGTTAATAATATAAGGGAAGAATTAGAGATAGAACTGCCTATTATTTCAGCAGGAAATAGTAGTTCATTACCATTACTATTGGATTTAAAGCATACCTCTGTTACCAATCAGCTGAGGGTAGGAGAGACTATTTTGTTAGGTAGGGAAGTACCAAGTGGAGAGAAGTTTGAATTGACTAGCTTAGCTACCTTCAAATTAATAGCAGAGCTAATAGAGTTAAAAGATAAGCCGACTGCTTCTAAAGGAGAACAAGGGAATGATGCCTTTGGTCAAAAACAGAAGATTGTAGATAAAGGGATTAGAAAGAGGGGGATTTTAGGGATTGGTAGACAAGATATCATTCCTGAAGGATTATTTCCAGTTAGTAAAAAGATGACTATTGAAGGAGCTAGTAGTGATCATTTGATTGTTGATTTAACAGATGTAGAGGATATTAAGTTGGGAGATGAGATAGAGTTTAGATTAAGCTATGGTGCTTTGTTGGGTGCTATGACATCTCCTTATGTTAATAAAGAATATTATTATACAGAGGAGGAGTAACTTTGAAAGTAAAGATAGTGGGTGTTCCTTCATACTTTGGTGCTAATTGTCGTGGTGTAGATATGGGACCAAGTGCAATACGTTATGCTGGCTTAATTAAGATGATAAGAAATATGGGTATAGAAGTTGAAGATGCTGGAGATGTTAATATACCAAATGTAGAATCCAAAGGTTTAAAGGCTGAAGGTATTAATTATTTAAATGAGATTGTTGAAATTTGCGAAGATTTAAGTAATAAAGTAGAGGTACTAATTAATGATAATATCCTGCCTATTATCTTGGGTGGTGACCATAGTATTAGTATTGGTAGTATTGGAGGTTTAGCTAAGGTTAAAAAGAATATAGGGATTATTTGGATAGATGCTCATGGTGATTTTAATACTCATGAAACTACTTGTACAGGAAATATTCATGGAATGTCTCTAGCAACCTTAGTAGGAAGAGGTTTGGACAAGTTAGTTCAAATTGGAGGTATTATACCTAAAGTAAAAGAAGAGAATGTAGTATTGATTGGAGTAAGAGATTTAGATAAAAATGAAAGAGACTTATTACAGAAATCAAAAGTAACGGTTTTTACTATGGATGATATTGATAGAATGGGTATAGTTGAAGTTATGCAAAAAGCAATAAAGATTAGTAGTAAAGATACCAAAGGAGTCCATTTAAGTTTTGACATGGATGTGTTAGACCCTTTAGAGGCTCCAGGGGTAGGGACACCAGTTAAAGGTGGTATTAATTATCGTGAAGCCCATTTAGCTTTAGAGATGATAGCAGAGGCTAAGATTTTAACCTCTATAGATTTAGTTGAGGTTAATCCTATCCTAGATCAATATAATCATACTGCTGAATTAGCAGTAGATTTGATTACTTCAGCACTTGGCAAGAGAATATTATAGCCAGTGTACAATTTACAGTTAAAAGATTAAAGAGATATTTGTATTTTACTGTACTCTGTACACTGTCAACTATAAACTAATAAAAAAGGAGTGATTATCTATGACAGGAGTTGTTTTTTCTGCTTTAGCACCTCATCCACCGATATTAATTCCTGAAATTGGTGGAGATGAAGTTAAGGAGATTGCTAAGACTCAAGTTAGTATCAGAAAGTTAGCTCAAGAGGTTAAAGAGGTTAATCCTGATATAATAGTTACTATCAGTCCCCATGGACCAATATTTTCTGATGCTATTAGTATTTTAAGTGCAGAGATTTTATCAGGTGATTTTAGGAACTTTGGGCGTAAAGATGTAGAGCTAAGTTATAAGTTAGCTGAGAATTTTACTAGCGAGTTAACAATGGCAGCTAATAAGAATAAAATTACTACAGCAAGGATCGATGAAGCTACAGCAAGAAAGTTAGAAGTCAAGATGAAATTAGACCATGGCGTTCTAGTACCAATGTATTATTTAAATGAGGTAGGAGTAAATAAACCTATAGTTCCAGTTACTATTGGAATGTTATCTTATGAAGAGTTATATACCTTTGGAAAGATAATTCAATTAGTAGCAGAGAGGTTAGAATATAAAGTAGCTGTGATAGCTAGTGGAGACTTATCTCACCGCTTAACAGAGACTGCACCAGCAGGTTATGATCCTAAAGCTAGAGATTTTGATAAAAGATTAGTCCATTATCTAAATACTTTAGAGGTTGAGAGTATCTTTGATATGGATAATCAGTTGATTCAACGAGCAGGAGAATGTGGACTAAGACCATTGACTATGATGTTGGGAGCAATGGATCGCTTAAATGTAGAAGGTGGAGTCTTATCCTATGAAGGTCCCTTTGGCGTAGGATATGCAGTAGCGACTTATCATGTTAAAGGGAAGAAAGAAGAGGTAGGGTTACTAGATAAATTGTATGAACGAAAGAAGAAGAGATTATCAGAGATTCGAAGTAATGAAAGTGAAGTTGTTAAGTTGGCTAGAAAGTCTGTAGAAGAGTATATTAAGAATAGGGAAGTTATAGAACCACCTGCTAAGCTTGACCCTAAATTGGCTGGAAGGGCTGGAGTATTTGTTTCAATTAAGAAGAATGGAAATTTACGAGGATGTATCGGTACTACTCAACCTACTAAAGCTAATTTAGCCTATGAGATTATTAACAATGCTCTTGGAGCTGCCTTTGAAGACCCAAGATTTGAGCCAGTGAATCTTAATGAGATAGATGAGTTAACCTATTCTGTAGATGTTTTAGGAGAAGCAAAGAGTATAGAAAGTATTGAGGAGTTAGATCCTAAGAAATATGGGGTTATTGTTAGACGGGGTGAAAGGGCTGGATTGTTATTACCAGATTTAGAAGGAGTAGATACTGCTAAAAAGCAAGTAGAGATAGCTAAAAGAAAAGCTGGTATTCCAATAGAGGAGAAGGATATAGAGTTGATGAGGTTTACAGTTACTAGATATAAGTAATTTTATTAATAATTTTGAGCTTGAGAAAAATATTATAATTTAAATCTTGTAAGTCACCTAATCTTAAACTTTATGGAGAGTGAAGCAATGAAAGAAGCACTTTATTATACTTATGAAGAAGATAAGATTAAATGTCATCTCTGCCCTCATTATTGTCTATTAGCTGAAGGACAGAATGGTCGCTGTCAGGTCAGAAAAGTTGAAGATAACAGATTAATTACTATTACTTATAATCAAGTCAGTGCAGTAGCTTTAGACCCAATTGAAAAGAAGCCCTTATTTCACTTTTATCCTGGTAGTCAGATTCTCTCTTTAGGGACTGTAGGTTGTAATCTAAAGTGTAAATTCTGCCAGAATCATAACATTGTTCATGATACTGAAAGTAGAACAGAGACTATTACTCCTAAAGAAGCTGTTCACTTAGCTTTAGATTATAATTCAATTGGGATTGCTTATACCTATTCTGAACCTCTAGTCTGGTATGAATATATCTTAGAAACAGCTCAACTTGCCTATCAGAAAGGGCTAAAGAATGTATTAGTAACTAATGGGATGATTAACCCTGAGCCATTAAAGGAGTTACTTCCATATATTGATGCTGTTAATTTAGATGTTAAAGCATTTACTGAAGACTTTTATCGAGAAATCTGTAAAGGTAGTTTGAATCCTGTTAAGAGAACAGCAGAGTTAGTTTATCAAGATATATTATTAGAGATTACTACCTTATTAATTCCAGGACTAAATGATAGTGAAGAGGAAATTAAAGAGCTAGTAGATTGGATTGCTACTTTGGATATTAGTATTCCTCTTCATTTTTCTCGATACTTTCCTCAATATCAATTAGATATACCTCCAACTTCTATAGATTCTTTAATTAGAGCTAAAGAAATAGCAGATAAAAAGTTGGATTATGTTTATTTGGGTAATGTTGAGGGTCAAGAATATCGAAATACCTATTGTCCAAAATGTAATAAAGAAGTTATTTCTAGAAACTATAATAGTGTGCAGATTAATCTCGATGGTAAAAGTTGTTCTAACTGTGGACAGGAGATTAAAGTAATTTTGTAGAAGTTAATAGATTAATTAATATGATTTCTTATGTTAATAGAGAAATTGACACAACAAAGAGTTATTATAATACTTCTTTAGACTTTTTGCTTACTTTTGGGGCAATGCCAAAAGCAAGGCGCCCTTAGGCGCAACCTAAGATTTTAAGACTTTTTAAAATGAAAGTGTCGCCCCTCCATTAACCACTTTATTTACATTGAAATTTGACTAGCATAATGTTAATATAATAAATTAAAAGAATAAAACTGACTTTAAAAAGGCCATTTATCAAAAGAGAATAGATATAAACTCAGACTGGCTTGGTAAGTAGCTTGAAAGATAACTGAAGTTACTAAGGAGTCAGTCTTTTCATATAAATATGTAGTTATGACTCCTACCAAAATATGAATAACTATGGTTATTACTCTTAAATCCAAATAACTAAGAGCATAATATAAAGTACTAAGTATAAAACCTACAATTATTCCATATTCCTTTTTAAAATGGTAATAGACAAATCCACGATAGAGTAATTCTTTACTGAAGGCAGGAATCAGATAACATATAAATAAGATCATGAAATAAATTATGCTTAGTCTAAAGTCTTTTCCACCATGTATATTAATTATAGAATTAATTTTCAAATTATTATCAGATAGGTGAATTATAATTATACCCAGTAAAAAGAAGGAACTTAACTGTAGACCTAATTTAATATTTCCAATAAAATTATCAAAGTTAATTCCTATCTCTTGAAATGATAGGTCATAGACCATAGTAGTATAATATAGTAAGAAGGAGATAAAGAAGCTACTTCCTATAAATTTGAAGATCATTATATAAAAGTTATTTATATATGGAATATCAAAGTATACATATAATTGAAAGAATAGAATTAGAAAGTTGATTAAATACCAGATTGACTGTGCTTTGATAATCTCTTTTAGATATAAGTATTTATTTTGATGTTCATTATTCTCAGTAGATTGATCTTTTTCTTTAGACATCTTTATTCCTCCCAGTGATAATATTGCTATAATATTTATTCTCTGTATGTAAAAATTTTCCTGCCAGGTTTAGATGTTCATATTTGAATTTTATAATATTAATTGCTAATAGGTTAGATTTTTGTTAGAATATATTTAATATAAATTCGTTAACAGCTATAATAATTATTTGATAGCTAATCATAGAAGGAGGAGAGAAGATGAGAAGTAAGAATGTAACTACAAAGATTGATAAAGCACCTCAGAGATCATTATTTAAAGCGATGGGGTTGACTGATGAAGAACTAGATAAACCATTAGTAGGAGTTTGTAATTCAGTTAATGAATTGATTCCAGGTCATACTGACTTAGATAAGATAGCTGATGCAGCTAAAGCAGGAATCAGAATGGCAGGAGGAACTCCCTTAGAATTTGGAGCAATCGGTGTTTGTGACGGGATAGCAATGGGACATGAAGGGATGCATTACTCTTTAGCAAGTAGAGAAATTATAGCAGATTCTGTAGAGACTATGGCAAGAGCTCATGCTTTAGATGCCTTAGTTTTAATTCCTAACTGTGATAAGATTGTACCTGGAATGTTGATGGCAGCTGCTAGATTGAATATCCCAACGGTAGTAGTTAGTGGTGGAGCAATGTTAGCAGGAAGGCATAAGGGAAAAGATATAGATTTAAATACTGTATTTGAAAGTGTGGCAGCTTATCAAGTAGACAAGATATCAGAATCAGAGTTGTTAGAAGTAGAGAATAGTGCATGTCAGACTTGTGGTTCTTGCTCTGGTATGTTTACAGCAAACTCTATGAACTGTTTAACAGAGGTTCTAGGGTTAGGTTTACCTGGTAATGGTACAATTCCAGCAGTTTATGCTGATAGAATTAGATTGGCAAAATATGCAGGAATTCAGGTAATGGAGATGTTTAAGAAAGATATCAAGCCTTTGGATATATTAACAGAAGAATCCTTTGATAATGCTCTAAAGGTAGATATGGCTTTAGGTTGTTCAACTAATACAGCTTTACATCTACCAGCAATTGCCCATGAAGCAGGTATAGAATTTGAATTAGAAGCAATTAATAAAGTTAAGAAGGAAGTACCTCATATTTGCAGCTTAGCTCCAGCAGGTAGTCATCATATTCAAGATTTACATGAAGCTGGAGGAATCCCTGCAGTAATGAAAGTCTTAAGTGAGGAAGGAATACTTAATGAAGAGTTAATTACTGTAACGGGTAAGACTATTAAAGAGAATTTAGCAAATGCGAAAGTCTTAGATAAAGATGTAATCAGGGATTTTGCTACTGCTTACCATGCTGAAGGTGGATTATCCTTCTTAAAGGGTAATTTAGCACCAGATGGTTCTGTAGTTAAGCAGGCTGCTGTAGCTGATGAAATGTTAGTCCATGAAGGACCTGCAAGAGTATTTGATGCTGAGCAGGATGCTGTTGCAGCTATTCATGCTGGCAAGATTAATCCTGGAGATGTAGTTGTAATCAGATATGAAGGTCCAAAAGGTGGGCCAGGAATGAGAGAGATGTTAACACCTACATCAGCAATTGCAGGTGTTGGTTTAGATAAAGAGGTAGCTTTAATTACTGATGGACGTTTCTCAGGAGCTACTAGAGGAGCGGCTATTGGTCACGTATCACCAGAAGCGATGGAAGGTGGACCAATGGCAATCGTTGAAGAAGGAGATATCATTCAGATAGATATCCCTAATGGAAAATTAAATGTTGATTTAACTGATGAAGAGATTCAGGCTAGATTAGATAAATGGGAAGCACCAGAACCTAAGATTAAGACTGGATATCTTTCCCGTTATGCTAGATTGGTTACTTCAGCTAGTACAGGAGCTGTATTTAAATAATAAGATTAAATTATTTTAGATAGAAATTGACAATCAAATCATTTATTTGTATAATATAGTCAGATAGTAGAAAACAGGGGGATTGTGAATGGAAGCGGGTTTATTAATCTAAACGAATTTAATATGTTATTCTCTTTGAAAAAAGATGTCATGTTTTTTATTAATGCATGAACTAATTATCTTAAGCTTTTTTGAGCTTAAATGTCCAAGGGATTAGTGTGTCTATTTTTAGATGTCCTTGGAAATTAGGAGAGTAACTTAGATTAATAAACTCATCTTAATAGATATAGTTATATATTATCGTATAGTACGATATTTTAGGCTATGGGTTTATGCCCATAGCCTTTTTTTATATACAGCAGCCCCCTATATTTCCTACTATTATATAATATATCTAATTATATCGAAGCCATGGGTTTATCTACCTGTGGCTTTTTGTAGTTATATATTTTATTTAAGGAGCGATGAGAATGATTGTGATTAAAAAAGAAATGAGTGTTAGATTAGGTTAATAAAGTTTAAAATTCAGTTATTAAAAATTAGGAGGAATTTATTAGCGATGACTAATATTGAATATAAAATTGCTAGGAGTAAAGAGGAGTTTGAAGGCATTAAGGATTTATGTGAAGATGTTTTTGCTATAGAGGAGAAAGAATTATTGCATGACTTAGTTTTCAATTCCCCAAATAAGGAAGAGAATATCTGTTTTTATGCTTATGATAAAACAGCAAATAAGTATGTAGGAACAGTAAATTTAGTAGTTATGCCGATTAGATATGGGAATGTTATTTTAAAATCTGCTGAACTTGGAATTGTAGCTACAGCTAAAGATTATCAAGGCAGAGGAATTAATAAGAAGTTAATGGAGATATTCTTTAATAAAGCTGAAGAGTTAGGGTATAACATTATAGCTATTGAAGGGATTCCTTACTTTTATCGGCGCTATGGTTTCAATTATGCCATACCTATGGGCAGTGTAAACTTGAATTTAGATAAGGTAGAAAGTAAAGGTGATAAAGATATTGTAATCAGGGTAGCAAAAGAAGAAGACATCGCTTTTATAGCTGACAACTTCAGGGAAGCTTCTAAAATAGCAGATTTATGTACTGTTAAAGGGAAAGATATTATCAAAGCTCAGATGCTAGATTATATTTCCCCAGTTATAAGAAAGAAATATTTAATAATAAAAAAGAATCAAACCAAAATCGGTTACTTAGCTTTAAATAGTGGTGATGAAGTTCAAATCTGTGATATCTCTGATAATTTAAGTTTTAAGATATATGAAGCAGTCATTGACTATTTTAAAGGGCAAGGGAAGAGTTTTATTAATATAGATATTCCTAGAGAAAGCAAATTTATCAAGCTGATGGACAGATATGGGTGCAACTGGAAGCAGTGGTATTCATGGCAGATAAAGATACTTGATGAGTTTAAATTTTTAACTGATATAAAATCTGTATTAGAAGAGAGATTAAATAACTCTATTTATAAAGATGAACAGGTTGAATTTTATTATGATAACTTTAGAGAGTTGATTAAGTTTGAGATTGATAATGGAAGAATAAATTTGATTAAAGAAGAGAGAAAAGAAGCAAAGTGGGATTTTAATTTAAATCCGCAAGGTGCTATTAAGCTATTTTTAGGAGAGAAGAGTAGGTCAGAGATTAATAGCTTTTTACCTGACTGTAATGTTAATCACAGGTATCGAGATCTTATTAATATTCTCTTTCCTAGAATGAACTCTCATTTTTATATGAATTACTAGAATAGAAGGTGGAGGGTTATACCTCCACTAAATAAACAAGGAGGAAATTGCATTGAATTTAATAGATTTAGGTTGGAATAAAAATTTTGAAAGTGAGTTTAATCAATTTAATGATAAAGGACGATATCAAGTAGCTAGAGTTGCTGTAGAATATAAGGGTATTTACAAGTTATACACTGAGCATGGTGAGGTTTTAGGAGAGATAACAGGAAAGATGCGTTATAATGAAGAGTTTCCAGCTGTGGGTGATTGGGTAGTTGTTTCTTTACAAGGTTTAGAAGAGAGAGCAGTAATTTATCATATTCTACCTAGAAAAAGTAAATTCTCTAGAAACATGGCTGGTACTAAAAACGGAGAACAGATAGTAGCAGCCAATATAGATACAGTATTTATAGTCACCTCTCTAAATCAAGACTTTAATTTAAGAAGGATAGAACGGTATTTAACTATTGCCTGGGATAGTGGAGCCAATCCAGTTGTGATTTTAAGTAAAGCTGATTTATGTGAAGATATTCGAGAGAAGAAAAGCCAAGTTGAAAGTGTTGCATTTGGAGTACCAATTCATGTAATCAGCTCTATTGATAATCAAGGAATAGATGGATTAAGACAGTACCTTCAAAAAGGAAAAACTGTTGCCTTATTGGGCTCTTCAGGAGTAGGGAAATCTACTTTGATTAATAATTTACTTGGTAAGGATAAGATGAAGGTTAACGAGATTAGAGAAGATGATGGTAAGGGGAAGCATACTACTACTCATCGTGAATTGATTCTTTTGGAAGAAGGTGGGGTTATTATTGATACTCCAGGAATGAGAGAGATTCAATTATGGGATAATTCTGAAGGCTTAAAGGGGAGTTTCTCAGATATAGAAGAGTTAGCAAGAAGCTGTAAATTTAATAATTGCCAACATGATTCAGAGCCAGGTTGTGCTGTTAAAAAAGCTATAGAACAAGGTGAATTGCCAGAGGAAAGGTTAGAGAGTTATAGGAAGTTAGAAAGAGAATTATTATATATTGAACGTAAGAGAAAGTATGGAGCAGAACGAGCAGCTAAATTAATGCAAAAAGATATATTTGGTTTTTAGAAGAAATTTTGGAGGTAAACTAACGATTACAAATTATAATTATAAAAAGTAAATAAATATACAGATTTGTATGAGATTTATAAAAATTGCAGTGGTCCAGGTGGTTTAAATTTAGCTGAATTTTTGGCAGATAAGATGGGAGTCAAGCAGGGAGATAAGATTTTAGATGTAGGAACAAGTAATGGTTATCAGACCTGCTTTTTGGCAAAGGAATTTAGCCCATTTATAGTAGGGATTGACTCTTGGGTGATTCTGTCGAAAAATTAATGGGTAATGCTAGAAAATGGGGAGTAGAAGGTAATATTCTTGGTATCAAAGTTGGTGTACCAGATATAGATTTTGCTGATTCTTGTTTTGATAAGGTATATACAACCACTACCCTTGAGATGCTAAGAGGAATGAATGGAGCTAAGGGGTATAAAGAAGCAGTTGAAGAGATTTATAGAGTTCTTAAGCCAGGTGGTATTTTTGGACTTGGTGAACCGATGCATAATGATGTGGCTATTCCTAAAGAGATATATCCTTATGTAACAAAAGGGAATATGCCAGCACCTTGGACTAAATGTTTTGCAACTCTTGAAGAGACTATTGAAGTTTTTGAGTCAGTAGGTTTTGAGATAATCGAAGCTGATATAGCACCTGATGCTCAGTTATGGTGGGAAGAGTATGCTGAGTATGACCCTTATTCAAGTGAGCCTGGAGAAGATGGCGAGTTTATCGAAAAGGATAAAGGTAGATGGGTTACCTTTGGATACATTATAGCAAAGAAATAATGTACTAAGAATTTAACCTTATATTAATTACAAAGAGTATAATTAATATAAGGTTTCCATTATGGTGACCTCTTAATCTGTTTTTGTAATAAATATTAAACATATGATATTATTTACTTAAAGCTTTGACCTAACTTTTAATGTTGACAAATTCTTAGTCAAATGATAAACTTTAATTTAAAAAATTAGTTATATAAAATAGTTTGGTGAAGTAATAAGATATATAACATTTTTTAAATAAATTATTATATTCTAAGGTGGTATTATGTATAAGAAAGCTTTGAAGGTTGCATTAGCAGTCTCATTATCTATTGCTATAGGAAGGTTATTAAATATCGAATCTACCTTTTATGCAGCTATAGCTGCAGTAATAACTATAGGAACAGGATTTGCTGATAGCTTTCAATCTGCAAAAAACAGAATGATGGGAACCTTTATAGGAGCAGGCACAGGTATATTTTTTGCTTATTTAAATCAAAACAGTATAATTTTATGTGGAGTTGGCATCTTTATTACCGTAATGATATGCCAAAAGATTGGGTATACTAATTCAATTAATATAGCTTGTATAGTCTTTATAGCTATAATGGTGAATTTATATGATTATGTAACTCCTTTTTACTATAGCATCTATAGATTGGCAGATACTTTATTGGGAGTTACAATATCTACTTTAATAAATTATGTGATCTTTATGCATAAAGATTTAAAAACAGATAATGATATTTCCTTGAAGGGGTAAATAATAAATATCTTGACAAATGTAAATAACTAACATATACTATTTATTAAATAACATACACTCTTTAAAGGTTATGATAGGGAGGGAAATAATTTTTAGGATTACAGAGAATCGGGGTAGCTGAGAACCGATATCTAAAGGATTATTTTTGTAGCCCTTGAACTGCAAAATTGAAAGGAAATTCTAAGTAGGTTTTGCCGGAATCCTAGTTTTTAGGAGACAGCATCCGTTATCATATGCTGAAGTATAAATTGTACTAGATTATTTAGTATGAGAGTACTTATTGAGACTGCTATTTTAAGATGGTAGTGAATTTGGGTGGTACCACGTGAGAAGACCTCTCGTCCCAATTAATGGATTTAATCCGTTAATTGAGATGAGAGGTTTTTTATATTTATATCTAAGGATAAAGTAATTAGTAGTGAGTAGTAATAACCTCTTATTAAAAAATGAGTAGAGAGTAGAAAGGAGTTGCTAAGTATGACGTTATTGACAGGTGCTCAAATATTTGTAGAGTCCCTTTATAAAGAAGGGGTAGAGATAATCTTTGGTTATCCTGGGGGGAAGGTTATCCCAATTTATGATGTATTGTATGATTCAAAATTTAAACATATTATGCCACATCATGAACAAGGAGGAATTCATGCAGCAGATGGATATGCCCGTTCTACTGGTAAAGTTGGTGTTTGTCTTACCACTTCTGGACCTGGGGCAACCAATTTGGTAACAGGATTGGCGACAGCCTATATGGATTCTGTACCGATTGTAGCTTTTACTGGTCAGGTACCTAGAGCAATGTTGGGAACTGATGCCTTTCAAGAGGCAGACATTACAGGAATTACAACACCTATTACAAAGCATAATTACTTAGTTCAAGATGTAAAGGATTTATCTAGAATTATTAAGGAGGCCTTCCATATTGCTAAAACTGGAAGACCTGGACCTGTTTTAATAGATATTCCAAAGGATGTATTACAAGAAGAAGCAGAGTTTGTATATCCAAACAAGATTAATCTTCCAGGGTATAAGCCAAACTATGAGGGGCATGAGCTACAAATTAAAGAAGCAGCTAAGGCAATTAATGAGTCTAAAAATCCAGTAATTTATTCTGGTGGAGGTGTTATCATCTCAGAAGCTAGTGATGAATTGCGTGAGTTAGCTAAGAAGGCAAATATTCCAGTAACTACTACCTTAACAGGGCTTGGAGCCTTTAATGAAAGGGATGAATTGAGCCTAGGGATGCTAGGGATGCATGGTACTACTGAAGCAAATCTAGCTATATCAAATGCAGATTTATTGATAGCAATTGGATCAAGGTTTGATGATAGAGTTACAGGTAAACTTGATACCTTTGCTAAAGATGCTAAGATTATTCATATCGATATCGATCCAGCAGAGGTAGGAAAAAGGAAACTTGTTGATATTCCAATAGTTGGAGATGTTAAGAGGATATTAACTATTTTAAATAAGGTGGTTGAAGAGAAGGATAGAAGTGAATGGTTAGCTTTAATTGATAACTGGCGTAAATTAGATGAAGTCAGTCAAGTTAGAAAAGATAAGAAGAAGTTATCGCCAAAAGAGATTATCGAGGCTATAGATGAGCTAACCCAAGGTGAAGCCTTAATTACTACTGAAGTAGGGCAACATCAGATGTGGGCAGCCCAATTTTATAAATATACTAAGCCTAGAAGTTTTATGACTTCTGGAGGTTTGGGGACAATGGGATATGGCTTTCCAGCTGCTGTAGGAGTTCAAGTTGGTAATAAAGATAGTGTAGTTTTTGCTTTAGCTGGTGATGGAAGTTTTCAGATGAATGTCCAAGAGCTGGCTACAGTAGCTAAGAATAAATTACCATTAAATATCGTTATCTTCAATAATGGATACTTAGGGATGGTAAGGCAATGGCAAGAGATGTTTTATGATAGAAGATATTCATCAGTCTGTTTGAAGATGCAAGAGAGCTGTCCTCCAGGATGCTCTTCACCAGGGGATCACTGCCCAGTGACAACACCTGATTTTGTTAAACTGGCAGAAGCTTATGGAATTAAAGCTAAGAGGATAACAAAGGCAGAAGAGATAAGACCAGCATTAGAGGAAGCAATTAATAGTCCTCACCCTTACCTACTAGACTTTATTATAGAAGAGGAAGAGAATGTATTCCCAATGGTACCACCAGGTGGTAGCTTAGATAATATGGTCTTAAAGGAGGAGGCATAATGAAGCATACAGTTTCAGTTTTAGTAGCTAATGAAGCTGGGGTCTTAGCTAGGATAGCCAGTCTGTTCAGCAGAAGGGGCTTTAATATTGAGAGTTTATCTGTTGGTAAAACAGATAATGATGAGATATCTAGAATTACTTTGGTTGTTGAAGGTAGTGATAGGGTTTTAGAGCAGTTGACTAAACAATTAAATAAGTTGATTGTTGTCCATAAAATCAGTGATTTGACTAAAGAATCAGTTGTTAGTAGAGGGTTGGCTTTAATTAAGGTCAAGGCTACTGCAACTACTCGCTCTGAGATTATGCAGATTGTAGATATCTTTAGAGGAAAGATTGTAGATGTGGCTTCTGATTCAATTATGGTTGAAATTACTGGGAATGAAGATAAAATTACTGCAATTGAAGAGTTATTAAGACCTTTTGGGATTAAAGAACTAGTTAGAACTGGTAAGATAGCTATGGCTAGAGGGAAGAAGTAAACCAGTTAACGGTTTACAGTTATAAATAAAAAACATTAATAATTAAAGAGCTATTTTATAAATTAAAATAAATAAAATAATACAGTTTAGATTAGGTGTATGGTGTATAGTTATTATTAATTTTCTCTTTAACTTAACTGTCCACTGTCAACTGTCAACTGTAAACTAACAATTCGAGGAGATGAGTAGAATGGTAAAAATGTATTATAATGAAGATGCTGATTTAAAAGTTTTAGAAGGAAAGAAAGTTGCAGTTATTGGTTATGGTAGTCAAGGTCATGCACAAGCTCAAAATATGAGAGATGCAGGATTAGACGTTATTGTATCTGAGTTAGAAGGAACTAAAAACTATGAGCAAGCAGTTAAAGATGGTTTTGAACCTAAGAGTGCTGCTGAAGCTGCTAAAGAGGCAGATATAATTCAAATCTTACTTCCAGATGAAGTACAGAAGAAGGTATATTATAGTGAAGTTGAACCAAATTTAGAAGCAGGTAATGCTTTAGTATTCTCACATGGATTTAATATCCATTATGGTCAAATCGTCCCACCTGCTGATGTAGATGTATATATGGTGGCTCCTAAAGGGCCAGGGCACTTAGTAAGAAGAGTTTATACTGAAGGTTTTGGTGTTCCAGCATTGATTGCTATCTATCAAGATGCTACTGGTAATGCTAAAGACTATGCATTGGCTCATGCTAAGGGTGTAGGTGGTACTAGAGCAGGTGTAATTGAGACTACATTTAAAGAAGAGACTGAAACAGATCTATTCGGTGAGCAAGCAGTATTATGTGGAGGAACTACTGAGTTAGTTAGAGCAGGTTTTGAAACATTAGTAGAAGCTGGTTATCAACCAGAGATTGCTTACTTTGAATGTTTACATGAGCTTAAGTTAATTGTTGACTTAATGTATGAAGGTGGTATTGCTACTATGAGAGATTCTATCTCTGATACTGCTGAATATGGAGATTTAATTGCTGGAAAGCAGGTTATTAATGATAAATCAAGAAAGGCTATGAAGAAGTTACTTACAGATATTCAAGAAGGAGAATTTGCTAAGCAATGGTTACTTGAAAATCAAGTTGGTCGTCCAGGATATAATAGAAAGAAAGCTATTGATGAGGATCATCTGATTGAAAAAGTTGGAGCAGAGTTAAGATCTAAAATGAATTATCTTGATTAATTTTTAGTGTGAGTAGTGAGTGTGGGGGTGAGATAGTGGAATATAAGCTATTTTTCACTCACACTTATCACACCCACTCACACAAAAAAGAGTGAGGTGAGTTTTTATGGCTATTAAAATCTTTGATACTACTTTGCGTGATGGTGAGCAGTCACCAGGAGTTAGCTTGAGTGTTAAAGAGAAGTTGGAGATTGCTAAGCAGTTGGCAAAGTTAGAAGTAGATGTGATTGAAGCGGGATTTCCTATTGCTTCAGAAGGAGATTTTAAGGGAGTTCAGAAGATAGCCCAAGAAGTTAAAGGTCCAGTAATTGCTGGATTAGCTAGAGCTACTAAGCAAGATATCGATAGGGCTGGGGAAGCACTTAAGGATGCAGAAAGACCAAGAATTCATACCTTTATAGCTACTTCACCTGTTCACATGAAATATAAATTGCAGAAATCATCACAAGAGGTTTTAGAAAGTGCTGTTGAAGCTGTTAAATATGCTAAGACTTATACCGATGATGTGGAGTTTTCAGCAGAGGATGCCTTTAGAAGTGATAAGGACTTCTTATGTGAAGTCTTTGAAGCAGTGATTGCTGCTGGGGCAACTACAATTAATATTCCAGATACAGTTGGTTATGCTACTCCTTTAGAATTTGGTGGACTTATAAAATATATTAAAGATAATGTACCTAATATTAATCAAGCTGTAATCAGTGTTCATTGCCACAATGACTTAGGTTTGGCAGTTGCAAACTCATTAGCAGCTATTGAAAATGGAGCAGAACAGATTGAATGTGCTGTAAATGGAATTGGTGAAAGGGCAGGTAATACTGCATTAGAAGAGATTGCTTTAGCGCTGAATACCCGTTATGATTACTTTGATAAACAGAGTAATTTAAATTTGAAAGAGATTGCTCGTACCAGTAGATTGGTTAGCCATTTGACTGGTATGGAGATTCAACCTAATAAAGCTATTGTTGGTAAGAATGCCTTTGCCCATGAGTCTGGTATTCACCAAGATGGTGTGATTAAAGAGAGAACCACTTATGAGATTATGGATGCAACAACTATTGGGTTAGAGGAGAATAAAATTGTTCTTGGAAAGCATTCAGGGCGCCATGCCTTTAGACAGAAGCTAGAGGAATTGGGCTATGAATTGGGTCAGGAAGAATTAAATTCTGCCTTCAAAAGATTCAAAGACCTAGCAGATAAGAAAAAAGAGATTACTGGTTTTGATTTAGAAGCTATTATGGAAGATGAGATTAGCCAAGTTGACCAAGTTTATCAGATAAATCTTTTACAAGTAACAAGTAGCCCAGGGTTAGCAACAGCTACTGTTCAGTTGGAGAAGGATGGTCAGAAGATCAATGAGAGTGCTTGTTCTGAAGGTGGACCGATTGATGCGATCTATGAGGCGATGAATCGGATAACAGGTTTAGAATGTAAGTTGGCTGATTATCAGATAGATTCAGTAACTAGTGGTAAGGATGCATTAGGTGAGGTAATTGTTAAGTTAGATTATCAAGATAAGATTTATGTTGGTAGAGGTATTAGTACAGATATAATTGAAGCTAGTGCCAGAGCTTATAATAATGCGATGAATAGGATATTTGTAGCTATTAAGTAAGTAGTGTTCGTTAGAGAATATTCAATAAGTAAATAAGTCGAGGAGGCGAGTAATTATGGGAATGACAATGGTAGAGAAGATCTTAGCAGCTCATGCTGGTAAAGATAAAGTAAGACCAGGAGAATTGGTAAATGCAAAATTAGATTTAGTTTTAGGAAATGATGTAACTACTCCAGTAGCAGTAAAGGAGTTTAAGAAGATAGGTATTCAAAATGTCTTTGATAAGGATAGAATAGCAATTGTACCAGATCATTTTGTTCCTAATAAAGATATTAATTCAGCAGAACAGGTTAAAATGATTAGAGAGTTTGCTGAGGAAAAAGAGATTACAAACTTTTTTGAATTAGGAGAAATGGGAATTGAACACTGTTTATTACCTGAAAAAGGTTTAGTTGTTCCTGGAGATATTGTTATTGGTGCAGATTCACATACATGTACTTATGGTGCTTTAGGTGCTTTAGCTACAGGAATTGGAAGTACTGATATGGCAGCAGGTATGGCAACTGGTGAAGCATGGTTTAAGGTTCCAGAGACTATTAAGTTTGTCTATAAAGGTGAGTTACAAGAGTGGGTTAGCGGTAAAGACTTAATCCTTTATACAATCGGTGATATCGGTGTAGATGGTGCTTTATATAAAGCTATGGAGTTTACAGGTCCAGTAATTGATAATTTATCTATGGATAATAGATTTACTATGTCTAATATGGCTATCGAAGCTGGAGGAAAGTGTGGATTAATTGAAGCAGATGAGATTACTTTGGAGTATGTTAAAGATAGAGCTCAACGTGAGTGGACAGTATATAAAAGTGATGAAGATGCAGAGTATGCTCAAGTAATTGAGTATGATGTAACAAATATCGAACCTCAAGTAGCTTTCCCTCATTTACCTGAGAATACAAGAGGAATCAGTGAAGTGGGAGATATTAAGATTGACCAATCTGTAATTGGTTCTTGTACTAATGGAAGAATTGAAGATTTAAGAGTTGCAGCTGAAATTTTAAAAGGTAAGAAGAAAGCTAAACATGTAAGATTAATCATCTTCCCTGGTACTCAAGAGATTTATAAGCAAGCAATGAAAGAAGGATTAATTGAAATCTTTATTGATGCTGGAGCAGCAGTAAGTACTCCAACTTGTGGACCTTGCTTAGGTGGACATATGGGTATCTTAGCTAAAGGTGAAAGAGCTATTGCTACAACTAACCGTAACTTTGTTGGTCGTATGGGCCATCCAGAAAGTGAAGTTTATTTATCAAACCCAGCAATTGCAGCAGCTTCTGCAATTGCTGGTAAGATTGTTAGTCCGAAGGAGGTATTATAAGATGGAGATTAAAGGTAGAGTATGGAAGTATGGTAATGATGTAGATACTGATGTAATTATCCCAGCTAGATATTTAAATACATCTGATCCTCAGAAATTAGCGGAACATTGTATGGAGGATATTGATGATACTTTTGCTGCTAATGTGGAGCAAGGTGATATCATCGTAGCAGAGGATAACTTTGGTTGTGGAAGCTCCCGTGAGCATGCTCCAATCTCAATTAAAGCAGCAGGAGTATCAGCAGTAATTGCTAACTCTTTTGCCCGTATCTTCTTTAGAAATGCAATCAATATCGGACTTCCTATCTTAGAATGTCCAGAAGCAGTTGCTGGAATTGAAAAGGGAGATGAAGTAGAGATAGATGTAGATTCTGGAGTAATCAAGAACTTAAGTAAAGGTACTGAGTTTCAAGCTGAACCATTCCCAGAATTTATGCAAAAAATCATTGATGCAGGTGGATTAGTAAATTACGTAAAAGAGAAGGTAAAGGGATAGATTTTGAATAATAAATTGTAGGGGTTGGTTAACACCAACCCGTACTTTTATCTTAATTTAAAATATCATAACTTAAGGATAAATGCTATAAAATCAAGCCCTCACACCTCACCCCTTAATCCCCTCTCCTTATCTAATGAGAGGGGAAACCCTTTATCTTTTGTTTTTCTCCCTTCTCCTAAGAGTAGGAGAAGGGCTGGGGATGAGGTGTGGCTCTTAAGTTAATTTCTATGAGATTAAAGTGAGAGTTGGAGGTTTCAAAAAACAATAAGAATGGAGAAGGAGAGTAATTATGACTAAGAGAATAGCAGTAATCGGTGGAGATGGAATTGGACCAGAGGTAACTAAGCAGGGTGTTAAGGTATTAGAGAAGTTATCTCAAATTACAGATTTAGATTTTGAGTTTGAAGAATTTAGTATAGGAGCTGACCATTATTTAGCTACTGGTGAGCTAGTAACTGATGAGGTTAAGGCTGATTTATTAAACTTTGATGCTATCTATTTGGGGGCAGTAGGAGATCCTCGTGTTAAACCAGGTGTTTTAGAGCATGGAATTTTATTAGACTTACGCTTCTCTTTAGACCAATATATCAATCTTCGTCCAATTAAGTTATTGGATTCTAAATTTACTCCATTAAAGGGTAAAGGTCCTAAAGATATCGATATGATGATCGTCCGTGAGAATACAGAGGGTCTTTATGCTGGAGTAGGTGGTTTCTTTAAGAAAGGAACTAAGGATGAAGTGGCTACTCAAGAGATGATCAATACTTATAAAGGTGTAGAGCGAGTTATACGTTATGCTTATGAGTATGCTCAAAAGCGTAATAAAAATAACAAATTGACTTTATGTGATAAGAGTAATGTTTTAACTTATTCTCATGACTTATGGCAAAGAGTATTCAAAGAGGTTGGAGAAAAGTATCCTGATGTAACTCAACATCACATGTTAGTTGATGCTATGACTATGAAGATGGTTAGAAATCCAGAAATCTTTGATGTAGTAGTTACTTGTAATATGTTTGGAGATATCATCACTGATTTAGGTGCAGAGATTCAAGGTGGAATGGGTATGGCTGTATCAGGTAATATCAATCCAGAAGGTGTATCCATGTTTGAGCCAGTTCATGGTTCTGCTCCAGATATTGCAGGTCAAAATAAGGCTAATCCATTAGCTGCATTATTAGCAGCAGCAATGATGGTTGAGGTTCTAGGAAATCCTAAAGAGGCTCAAATGATTCAAAAAGCAATCGATTTATCATTAGCAGAGAATCAAACTACTATTGATATGGGTGGAAAATTAACTACTGACGGAGTAGGAGATTACATCTGTAGTGTTTTAGGATAGGAGGGGATTGTAGTGATAAAAATTTATGATACTACCTTACGTGACGGAAGTCAAAGAGAGGGTATCTCCTATTCTACAGAAGATAAATTAAATATTACTAAGAAATTAGATGAATTAGGTGTTGATTATATAGAAGGGGGTTGGCCTGGTTCCAATCCCAAAGATATTGAGTATTTCAATAAAGTGCAGGATTTAAAGCTTGAAAATGCTAAGATAGCTGCTTTTGGTAGTACCCGTAGAGCCAATATTAAAGCAGAGGAAGATAAGAACTTGAATGCTATCTTGGCTTCTGGGGTCAAAGTTGCTACAATCTTTGGAAAGACCTGGGATTTGCATGTGACCCAAGCTTTAAAGACTACTTTAGAAGAGAATTTAAAGATGATTGAGAGTTCTGTGGCTTATCTAAAGAGTAAAGGCTTAGAAGTTAACTTTGATGCTGAACATTTCTTTGATGGTTATGAGGCTAATCCTGAGTATGCTACTAAGGTCTTACAGGCTGCCGAAAAGGGTGGAGCTAATACATTGATCTTATGTGATACTAATGGTGGTACAATGCCTTTTAGAATCAAAGAGATTATAGCCAAGGTTAAAGAAGAGGTTAACACACCTTTAGGTATTCATGCCCATAATGATACTGAGTTAGCAGTAGCTAACTCCCTAACTGCTTATGAAGCAGGGGCAGTACAGATTCAAGGAACTATCAATGGTTATGGTGAGAGGTGTGGTAATGCTAATCTATCTTCAATTATGCCAAACTTGAAATTAAAGTATAATGAAGATTTTATAACTGATGAACAATTATCAAAGATTACAGAGGTATCTCGTTATGTTAGTGAGGTAGCCAATTTAAACCCTCCTAGCCATAAACCTTATGTTGGAGATAGTGCTTTTGCTCATAAGGGTGGAATTCATGTTAGTGCTATCTTAAGAGATTCTAAGACCTATGAACATATTCGACCAGAGTTAGTAGGTAATAAGCAGAGAGTTCTTGTTTCTGAATTGTCTGGTAAGAGTAATCTTGTTTATAAAGCTCAAGAGCTTGGTATTAATATTGAAGAGGAGAGCACAGATTTAAGGGCTGTTTTAGATAAGATTAAAGATTTAGAGCATCAGGGCTATCACTTTGAAGGTGCTGAAGCCTCCTTTGAATTATTAGTAGAAAAAGCAACAGGTAGATATACAAAGCTCTTTGAACTAGAAGGGGTTAGAATTATCACTGAAAAGTCTGAAGATATTAGTCCTTTATCAGAAGCTACTATCAAGGTTAAGGTCAATGGAGAGAGAGTCCATACAGCAGCAGAAGGTGATGGACCAGTTAATGCTCTTGATGGTGCTTTACGAAAGGCATTAATTAGTTTCTATCCTGAACTTAAGGATATCCATTTAATAGACTATAAAGTTAGGGTCTTAGAAGGTAATGAAGGAACTTCAGCTAAGGTTAGGGTGTTAATTGAGTCTACAGATGGACACCAAACTTGGGGTACTGTTGGAGCTTCAACCAATATTATCGAAGCCAGTTGGCAGGCTTTAGTGGATAGCATAGAGTATGGGATAAAGTTGAAACAATCTAATAAATAAATATCTATAAAAAGTAGATATGAGCACTTTCCGAAAGGTTTACTGGTAACGGTATTGAAACCTGATTGAAATTGATGAAATATTAATACTATATACAGATAAAACAAGAATATATTCTTAAGGCAACCTAATTACTTGGTTGTCTTTTTTATTATTTATAATTGTTATATTTTATTTTTTAAATAAAATAATTCTAATTATTTGAAGGATGTGGTTTATATTTATAGAATTAATAATATGGGAAAATAATATTAAAGAGGAGTTGAAAAGTAATGAGAAAGTTTACTATTTTATTAGCATTATTGATAATGTGTTTAAGTTCAACAGTTGTATTTGCTGGTTATGAAGTTGTTGGTGGAGGGATTTATACTACTTTTGATTTTAGTAATTTAAATGATTGGATTAAAAATGTTAATAAGGATACATTTTCTGCTTCTGATTTGAAGTCAAATAAGTTTGATGAGATTGAAAATACAGCTGGTTTTTATTTGGGAGGGTATACTGATTTACCTACATTTAGTCCTAAATTAAAGATTGGTGGCGAATATGAGAATATTTCTCCTGATAAAAGTAAACTTTATAAGAAGGAGAATGATGGTTTTGAAGTCGATGCTACTATTAATATTGATTTACAAGGGTTTACAGGGGTAGCTAAGTATCAAGTTAACAAATTTATAATAATTAATGGTGGGTTAGGTTATTATACAGGAGAATATGAGTTTGAAGTGGAAAATTCTGAAAGTTATAATTATACTCAGAAAGCTGATTTAAGTGGAATAGGTGCTAAGTTGGGAATAGGAAGTAGTTATTCATTAAGTGAAAATGTTAATATTTATGGAAATGCTAACTATCGGATATTGACTTTAGATATGGATTTTGATGATTCTGTTTCTGTTGATGAAGCTTACATAGATGGTAATTACAATGATCAAAAGGATGATGGTGAAGATGAATTGGATGCTAGTGGTTTTGAACTTACTTTTGGACTTGCGTATAAGTTCTAATAATTATAAATAAACTAAAAAATAATAAATAATTTTTTATAATTGGTCAGACACTAATAAGTGTCTGGTCTTTTTATTTAATTGATAAAATTTAGATTCAACTTTAATTTTAAGTGAGTTTATAGTAAAATTATGGTTATAGAGATTTATTAAGTGAATTTAGAGATTAAGGTTTAGAAGGATATAAGAATATCTTCTTAAACTTAAGTTTATGTTAGACCTGATCACTAACTAGGGGAGGGTATTATGGGAGATGGGATTTTAGATTTTAATTGGAAATTATTTGCTCAGAGGGTTTATCAGAAAGCCAAATCAGTAGATATATTTGTCAATGCTATGAGTTTAGTTTATACGACTTTATTATCACTTGTTCCATTATTAATCTTTTCTTTTTATATAATGACCTTATTTAATATTTTTGGAGGGATGGAGAGGATAATTAATGCTTTAAAAGGAATTATTCTAGAGAACCTAGCTACTGGGACTGGTGAAATTGTAATTAGGTATTTAGAGAATTATGTTACCAATGTAGATATTACTCAATTAGGAGTTATTAGCTTCTTCTCCTTAGTAATAGTAATTGTATTTATGCTAGCTAGAATTGAAATGACCTTTAATAAGATTTGGGGAGTAGAGGAGCACCGTGATATCTTTAAGAGGTTTGTTGCTTTTTGGACCTTTGTTACTTTAGGTACCTTTTTAATTACTCTTTCTTTGAGTCTGACTATCTCTGTGATTAGTTCTTATCTAAGCTCTGATTTGATTGAAGTCTCTACTGGGAATACATATATCTTTCGTTTTATCTCAGTTGTCTCATATTTTCTAATCTTTATTGTAGGATATTATCTGATTCCAAATACAGATGTAGAACCATTAGCTGCTATTGTGGGAGGTTCTATTAGTGGATTTTTATTCAATTTAGCTAAGACTCTGTATAAAGTTTATACCAAGTATGCAGTGGGCTATAGTCAGATTTATGGTTCTTTATCGGTAATCCCTCTCTTTTTAGTCTGGTTATATCTAGTCTGGATGATTACATTATTAGGAGCAGTTATCTGCTATGTCTTTCAAAATAGGTCTAACTTGCACCATTTTAATACTCTTCAAGATATTACAATTGGTATTCAAAATATAATTCCTATTGCAATATTAGTAGTAATATGTAAAGAATTTATGGATAGAAAATCAACAGGGATAACCTTTGAAGGCTTAGCCAATAAAATCAATATTCCTGTAGAAATAATTGAGGATAATATTAAAGGATTAATGGCAGAGAACTTGATTACTATTACCAAAGAGAATAGATATATTCCAATAACTACTCTCCAAAGAATATCTCTATGGGAGATATGTGAGCTGTTACTCTTTAAGCAAGAGGTATCTGTTAAAGAGATATTTGCTGATGAAGAGGTTTGTGGAGTATATGCCTCTTTAAAAGATGAATTAAGGAAGCGTTTAAAAGGCTTAACTATTACTGATTTATTAGACGAAGGGTGTTAATATAAACTTAAATTTAAAATAAATAAAAGTAGGTGAGTAGAATGAAATTTGTTAGATTTAAAGCAGAAAAAAAGGTTAAATATGGTATCTTAGAGGATGATAATGTACAAGAGCTTGAAGGAGATATTTTTGGGGATTATCAGAAAACTAATATTTTCCACCGCTTAGTGAATATTGAATTACTTGCACCATGTAATCCTAGTAAGATAATATGTGTAGGTCTTAATTATAAAGACCATGCCAAAGAGATGAATATGGAACTTCCTAAAGAGCCGGTTATCTTTATGAAGCCAGCAACTGCTCTAAATGGACCAAATAAGAAGATTAAATATCCTAAGATTAGTAGACAGGTGGATTACGAGGCAGAATTGGCTATTGTAATCAAAAATGAGATTAAAGATTTAAGTCCTAAAGAGGTTGAGAACCATATTTTAGGATATACTTGTTTTAATGATATTACAGCTAGAGATTTGCAAAATAGAGATGGGCAATGGACTAGAGCTAAGTCCTTTGATGGATTTGCTCCTTTAGGACCAGCAATAGCAACTGATTTAGATCCTAATAATTTGGGAATTCAATTAATTCATAATGGGAAGATAAAACAAGACTCTAATACTAATCAAATGATATTCTCAGTTAAGGAGTTAGTCAGCTTTATCTCTCAAGTAATGACATTAAAGCCTGGTGATATAATAGCTACTGGAACTCCTCCAGGGGTAGGTAGTGTAGAGGTAAAAGATGAATTAGAAGTAAAGATTGAAGAGATTGGTATTTTAAAGAATACAGTTATATAAATCATAAGGGGGATTAGCTGAGAGATTATGTTGGAGGTTTATGCGGTCAAACAGGAAGAGATAGATGATTTTAGATTAAAAAGCTTAATTCCTTATCTCTCTGAAAAAAGGAAGGATAAAATCAGCAGATTTTTAAGGCAAGAAGATATTTATCATAGCATAATAGGAGAAATTTTAGTCAGAAAGCTAGTTTGTGAGAAGCTAGATTTAAAGAATAATCAAATTATCTTTGAAAATAATAATTATGGTAAACCATTTTTGAAAGGTTATGATAATCTTTATTTTAACATATCGCATTCTAGAAGATGGGTAGTATGTGCTATAAGTGAAAGAGAAGTTGGTGTAGATATAGAAGAAGTCAAAGCAATTGATTTAAATATAGCTAAAAGATTTTTTTCAAAGAAAGAATATGAGGAATTAATGACTAAAAATAATCAATTGAGTTATTTTTATAATTTATGGACCTTAAAAGAGAGTTATATAAAAGCAGTTGGTATGGGCTTATCAATACCATTAAATCAATTTACAATAATTGATCGTGATAAGAATATCTTTTTAGAAGATCAAAATAGAAGTGGCTTATATACTTTTAAAAAATATAAAATTGATAGAGATTATAAAATGGCTAGCTGTGTCAAGGGTAAGTTGCAGGAAGATGAGTTGATAATTTCATCAGTAAATGAAATTATCAATGATTTTAAAGAGCATATATAAGTTATAGGTTTGAGTTTGAGTTTAAGTTAACCATTAAAAATTGGTCTTGGAAGTTACTTAGACTCAAACTCAGGCTAAAGTTAATCTAATTAAATTAAATTCTATTCTATTTTAGATATACTCTTCATATAGTCAGACTATATACTTATTAATCTTCAATATCATCTATAATTACCTTATTAATATACCATTCTTCATTAATATTTTTTAATTCATAGGCAAAGATAAATTCCTGTATTTCACGTGTTTTACCTGGGTCTTTTACATCATGAACTTGTCTTCCCTTAATTTTAATATTGTTATCAGAATCTAATACTGAAATTTCTTTGTCTACAAGTTCTATTTTATATAACTCTAATCCTGCCTTAAATTCATGTTCAAATATTTTGATAAAGTCTTTTCTAGTGTCTGCCAGTTTTTCACCTCTTTCTAAACATTCGAATTCCTCTGAGTGTAGTGTTGATTTCATACCATCTAAATCACCTTCTTTTAGTGCATCTAGAAATTGATTAACTTTAGAAATAGCCAAATCTCTCTTCTGATCATTCATAGATTTCCCTCCATTGATTAGTTTAAGGATATATTTTTAATATGATGATAGTTATGTAAATTTATATCCTATTTACACTATTCTACACCAAATAAAGATATCCTTGTAGAATATCCATTAAAAATATGATTTTAGTAAAATAAGAAAATTAAGGATTGAACTCATATTATAAAATAATAGTAATAAAACCATATTCTTATGTAAATAAAGAAGGAGTTTTGAAATCAATGGCAGAATTATATAATTATTAGTAGTTAAAATATAATAGATTCGAGGATATAGTCACTAAAGTATCTTTTATTGAAGATATTAGATATTTAGTGAACGACTACTATATTTATTAAAACTTGAACAATGTACAAATTAAGGAGGGTTGCTACAAAAATGAAAGACGTATTAGAAAATCAAATGAAAGCACAAAAAGAATATTGGTTGAATAGATTTAAGGAGGAGATTCCAACACTTAATTTGCCAACAGATTATAAGATGAGAGCAGAATCAAACTCTGAATTTGCAGTTAGTAATTTTACATTAAATCAAGAACTAGTAACTAAATTAAATTCTTTAAGTGAGCTTTATAAGGTTAAGTTAGTCGATTTATTGATTGCAGCTTATAATATTTTATTGTATAAGTATACAGGTCAAGATGATATAGTAATAGGTTTGCCTGTTAATAATAATTTATCAGATGAAGATAGGTTATTACCTTTGAGAAGTAACCCCAAAGAAAGTAAGAATTTCAAAGAATTTTTACTAGAAGTACAGAAAAATAAAGCTGAGGCTTATGATAATAAAGATTACCAGTTAGATTGTTTAATTGAAGAATTGGCTTTAGATGAAGGTGAAAGGATATTCAGTACTATTTTTTCTTTGAATAGTAACATAGCTGACCTTGAAGATATACTAGCAACAATGTTTGAGATAGATATTTTATTCTTAGGAAGAGAAGTAGGGAATAAAGTTGAATTTAATATTAATTATAATGTAAACTTATTTAAAGAAGAAACAATAGAAAGATTATCAGAGCATTTTAAAAATATTTTAACAATAATTGTAGAAGAACCTGAAACTATTTTAGGTCAAATTGAAGTTATTTCAGAAGAAGAAAAGAACAAATTACTTTATGAGTTTAATGATACAGTAACTGATTTTCCAAAGGATGAAACTTTACAAGAGATATTTGAGAAGCAGGTTGCTAAAAATCCTAATCAAGTAGCTGTAAAGTTAGGAGATAAGCAATTAACATATTTAGAATTGAATGAAAGAGCTAATCAACTAGCTAGAAGCTTAAGAGCAAGAGGAGTAAAAGCAGGTAAAGTTGTAGGTTTGATGGTAGAACGTTCTTTAGATATGATGGTTGGAATTTGGGGAATTATAAAGTCAGGTGCAACCTATCTTCCAATAGAACCCAATTATCCAAAAGATAGAATAGACTATATGTTAGAAGATAGTCAAGTTCAAATTTTAGTAGGGCATACTCAGTTAATAGATCAGATAGATTATACTGGAGAGGTTATAGATATAACTGATATTAATCTGTATCAAGGGGATAAATCTAATTTAGAGAATATAAATAGCCCTGATGATATTGTTTATATGGTTTATACCTCAGGAACTACAGGAAAACCTAAAGGGATTTTAACTATGCATTATAATATCAGTAGGGTAGTTAAGAATACTAATTACATTGATATTAATTCTGAAGATAGAATACTCCAATTATCTAATTATGCTTTTGATGGTTCTACATTTGATATTTACGGAGCTTTGCTAAATGGTGCTAAATTAGTAATGGTAAGTAAAGATAACTTATTAGAGATAAATAAGCTGTCTAATTTAATTAAAGAGGAAGAAATAACAATCTTTTTTGTAACAACAGCTTTATTTAATGTCCTAGTAGATAATAACTTAGAGGCACTAAAAGGTGTTAGAAAGATTCTCTTTGGAGGAGAGAGAATATCTGTACCTCATGCTAGAAAGGCATTAGATTATTTAGGAAAAGAAAAGTTAATTCATGTTTATGGACCAACAGAGACTACAGTTTATGCTACTTATTATTATATTAATGAAATTGATGAGAAGGCTGACAATATACCAATTGGAAGTCCTTTGGCTAATACAGAACTTTATGTTTTGGACAAGAATAATAACTTACAGCCAATAGGAGTGCCAGGGGAGTTATGTATAGCTGGTGATGGTTTGGCTAAGGGATATTTAAATAGACCAGAAAAGACCGCTGAAGTTTTTGTTGATAATCCTTTTGGTGAAGGAAAGATGTATCGTACAGGAGATTTAGTAAGAATGTTAGGTGATGGAAATGTAGAGTTTATTGGAAGGATAGACCATCAGGTTAAAATTAGAGGATTTAGAATTGAGTTGGGTGAGATACAGAGTAAATTATTAGAGCACCCTGCTATTAAGGAAGCAATAGTTATAGCTAAAGGGGAAAATGGGAGTGTAAGTTACTTATGTGGATATATAACTGGAAATAAAGAGTTTACAATAGCTGAATTAAGAGAATTTTTGGCTGAAGATTTACCTGATTATATGATTCCTGCTTATTTTGTTCAGTTAGAACAAATGCCACTTACCCAAAATGGTAAGATAGACAGAAAGAGATTACCTGAACCTGATGGAACCTTAGATACAGGGGTAGAGTATTTAGCACCAGAAAGTGAGATGGAGAAAGAACTAATTAGAATTTGTGAAAGTATATTAGGAATAGAGAAGATTGGGATGAATGATGACCTCTTTGCTCTAGGAGGAAATTCATTAAAGTTGATAAGCCTTTCTAATCGAATTTACCAAGAGTTGAGTGTTGAGGTCTCTTTAAAAGAGATTAGTCAAAGATCCCAGATAAAACAACTGGCTGAATACATAGAAATGGCTGAGAAAGTTGACAAGGTTGGAATAGAACAGGTAGAAGAAAGAGAATACTATCCATTATCGTCAGCTCAAGAGAGGATAATGATAGAGACAGAATTGGATCCAGCTAGTACAAACTATAATGAACCTTTTGGTCTGTTAATAGAAGGAAAGGTTAATATTAATAAATTAGAAGAAATTTTTGATCAGTTGATAAAGAGGCATGAATCTTTAAGAACAGGATTTGAAGTTGTTAATGGTCAATTTATGCAAAAAATACATGAAACTGTTCCTTTTAAGATTAATTATATTAAAAGAGATGAAGATGAGATTGAAGAGGTATTAGAGGAATTAGGAAGTGCCTTTGATTTAAGTAAGGCGCCATTATTAAGAGTAACTTTAGTCAAGGTTGAAGAAGATAGATATTATCTTTTAATTGTTCTTCATCATATTATGATGGATGGTGCTTCTTTAGAGATTATGATAGAAGAGATTAAGAAGTTATATGAAGGTGAGGAATTAGAACCTTTAGAGAAGACTTATAAAGACTATGCAGTATGGCAAAGAAAACAACTTGATAATAATGACTTAATAGAGAGACAGAAAGAGTATTGGTTGAATGAATTTGAAGGTAAAGTACCTATACTTAATCTGCCAACTGATTATCCAAGACCAAAGGTTAAAAGTTATGAAGGAGAAAATATTACCTTTACTCTTGATAAAGATATAAGTAATAAATTAAAAGAGCTAGTAAAGGAGAATAATACAACCTTATATATGGGTTTACTTGCTATTTATAATACTTTATTATACAAATACACAGGTGATGAAGATATTATAGTTGGTTCTCCTATGTTTGGAAGACCTCATATTGATTTAGAGAATATATTTGGAATGTTTGTAAATACTCTTGCTTTAAGAAATCATCCTAGTGCTAATAAAAGCTTTAGAGAGTTTCTAAGTGAAGTAAAAGATAAAGCATTAAAGGCTTATGAGAATTTAGATTATCAACTAGCAGATTTAGTTGATGAGTTGGATATTAAAAGAGATTTAGGTAGACATCCTCTTTTTGATGTAGCCTTTGTCTTACAGAGTATTAATTTAGAAAAGATGCAATTTGGTGGTTTGGATGTAACACCTATTGATTTTAGATATAATAATGCCAAGGCTGATATATTGTTAGAAGGGGTAGAAAAAGAAGAAGGAATTAAATTTGATTTACAGTATTGTACTGACTTATTTAAGCAAGAGACTATAGAGCGTTTCTCTAATCACTTAATTAATATCATCAAAGAGGTTGTAGAGAATCCAGAGATTAAGTTGTCAGAAATAGAGATGATATCTGATAAAGAAAAAGAAGAATTATTAAGTAAATTCAATGATACTCAAGCTGATTATCCACAGCAGAAGACAATCCAGCAAATCTTTGAAGAGCAGGTAGATAATAATAAAGAGAGTATTGCAGTAGTATTTGAGGATAAAGAATTAACCTATCAAGAATTGAATCGAAAATCAAACCAACTGGCTAGAAGACTAAGGGCTAAAGGAGTAAGACCAGATAATTTAGTAGGAATATTGGTCGAAGATTCTTTAGAGATGATAATTAGTATTATGGCAATTCTGAAAGCAGGGGGAGCTTATGTACCAATTGATCCTACTTATCCTCAGGATAGAATAGATTATATTTTAGCAGATAGTGGGACAGCTATCTTGTTAACTACCAGTAACTTAAAAGATGTAGTAGACTTTAACCAAGAAAGAGTCTATCTAGATGATAAGAGTATCTATCAGGGTGATAGTAGCAATCTAGAAAATATAAATAATCCCAATGATTTAGCTTATATTATCTATACCTCAGGAACTACTGGTAAGCCTAAAGGGGTAATGGTAGAGCATAGAAATTTAGTTAGATTGTTATTTAATGATAAATTTCAATTTGATTTTAACAGTAATGATGTTTGGACTATGTTCCATTCCTATTGTTTTGACTTTTCAGTCTGGGAGATGTATGGAGCTTTATTATATGGTGGTAAATTAGTTTTAGTATCTAAGAGTATAGCAAGGGATACTAAGAAATTTAGAGATTTATTAAATCACCAACAGGTAACTGTATTAAATCAGACTCCATCTGCCTTTTATAATCTAATCAATGAAGAACTAACCCATGAAGATAAAGACTTAAACTTAAAATATGTAATCTTTGGTGGGGAAGCATTAAGCCCATTAAGGTTACAGGAGTGGAAAGAGAAGTACCCAGCAACTAAGTTAATCAATATGTATGGAATTACAGAGACAACAGTTCATGTTACCTTTAAAGAGATAACAATGAAGGAGATAGAGCTAGGGGTAAGTAATATAGGTCAAGCAATTCCAACATTAACTACTTATATTATGGATGAAAATCTGAAATTACAGCCAATAGGAGTACCAGGAGAGTTATGTGTTGGTGGTGAGGGAGTAACCAGAGGTTATTTAAATCGAGAAGAGCTGACTAATGAGAAGTTTGTTACTAATCCATATAATCCAGATGAGAGATTATATAGGTCAGGAGATTTAGCCAGATTACTAAGTAATGGTGATATGGAATATTTAGGTAGAATAGACCATCAGGTTAAAATTAGAGGTTTTAGAATAGAGTTAGGTGAGATAGAGTCTGCTCTACTAAAGCACCCTGAAATTAAAGAGGTTGTAGTATTAGCCAAGGATTTTGGTTCTGGAGATAAACGTTTAGTTGCTTATATTATACCTATTAAGGAGAAAGAATTAAGTATTAAAGAGATTCGTTCTTATTTAGAGAAGAAGATTCCAACTTATATGATTCCATCATACTTTATCCAGCTAAATCAAATGCCTCTTAACCATAATGGTAAGGTAGATAGAAAAGCATTGCCAGAGCCTAATGCAGAGATAGATACTGGAGTAAAATATATGGCTCCACGTACCCAATTAGAGAAGAAGTTAGTTGAAATTTGGGCGAAAATATTGAAAATAGATAAGATAGGAATCAGGGATAGCTTTTTAGATTTAGGTGGAAGTTCATTATCAGTAATACAAATGATGCAGCTGATTCAATTGGAGTGTGAGGTTTTAATTCCTATTGGAGAGATTTATTCCACACCAACAATTGAGGAGTTAGCAGAGAAGATTGAACAGATAAAAGAGAGAGGTTTAGAAGAAGTAATGTCTGCTTTAGAGGAGGTTTCAGTCTCTTTAGAAGACAACTTAGAGGAAGTTTCAATGGAAGAATATGATTTGGCAGCTTTTGATAAATTATCTATTACTAAGGCTAATCCAGAGAATATATTATTAGCAGGTGCTACTGGTTTTTTAGGTTCTCATGTATTAAGAGACCTTATTACTGAAACTGATGCAACTATTTATTGTTTGTTAAGGGATAAGAATGATGATAAACCTAGGCTTAGATTAAAGAAGAGGTTAAATTTTTATTTTGGTGAAAAACTAGATAGATATTTAGATAATAGAATTATTGCTATTAAAGGGGATTTAACTAAGGATAACTTAGGAATTGAAGATGAGCTTTATCAAGAATTAGCTAATAAGATTGATACAGTTATCAATTCTGCAGCAGATGTAAGGCATTATGGAAAGTATGAACAGTTTGCAAATATTAATGTCTTTGGTACTCAAAGATTGGTAGACTTCTGTTTGGTGGGTAAAGAGAAAAAGTTTCATCATACCTCCACTATAAGCATCGTCGGTGAAGGGGGTAGAAAAGGAAAATTTAAAGAAAGTGACTTTAATATTGGGCAGAACTTTATGACTGATGTTTATAGTAAGAGTAAATTTGAGGCAGAAAGAGTAGTATATCAAGCTAGAAATAAGGGATTAAAGGCTTCCATTTACAGAATTGGTCTTTTAGTTGGGAGATATGAAGATGGACACTTCCAAGAGAATATCATTGAAAATAGATTCTATAACAATACTAAAGGTTTAATTTCTCTTGCTAAAGCACCAAGTTCTTATATGGATTATAGAAGTGACTTTACGGCAGTAGATACATGTAGCGAAGCTATGGTCAAGTTGATTTTATGGGAAGAGTCTATAGGATATAACTTCCATATGATGAATGCCAATTTGATTCCTATGAGAGAGTTCATTAGTGGCATTAATAAAGCAGGTTATTTGATAGAAGAAGTAGATGACCAAGAATTTTATAATTTGATTTCTAATCGAATTAAAAATTCTGATTTTGAAAGAGAGTTAAGTACATTATTTAACGATCTAGCAGCTGGTGTTCATAACTTTATTGAAGAAGGTACTCAAGAAAAGATGGATACTACGTTTACTGTGAAGGCTTTAGAGAAGGCAGGTTTTGTTTGGCCTAAAATTGATTCAGAATATATAAGAAGACTTCTGGATTATTGTCAAGGTATTGGATATATTGAACATAAATAGTTTTAAAAGGATATTAAAAAAGGGGAATAATGATTTAAATCATTATTCCCCTTTTTTTATCGATATGTAATTTTACAGTGAATCAAGGTACTTTTCAGCTTCAGTCTTACTTGCAAAAATATTATTATTTAAGTCTTTAAGGGTTCTTTTTACTTGCATTTTGGCAATTGATGACTTGGACATGACTGTACCTATGCCTTTAAGCCCTTTTTCTACTAAGGCTTGTCGTCCTTCATTAAAGAGGGCATCTACCTCTTTAGAGTGGACAGGATCACAAGATACATCAAGACATACAGTAAGATTTGGTTTAGTTGTAGTAATTAATTGTTTTAGGTCTTTAAGATATGCCTTTGCTTCATCAACTTTTAAGCTATCCTTAAAAGTAATGTAAATTCTATTTTTTCCACCATCATATTTTAGATCATAATTTTTCATTTTCAATTCCTCCTTGAAATTATTAATAATTTATATTAAAATTTAATTT
Organism: Orenia metallireducens; assembly: GCF_001693735.1. Lineage (GTDB taxonomy): Bacteria > Bacillota > Halanaerobiia > Halobacteroidales > Halobacteroidaceae > Orenia > Orenia metallireducens. Next base: position 310,526 of record NZ_LWDV01000007.1, on the reverse strand, counting down.
TTAAACTCCTCTATCATTTGGTATAACCCTTGTAAACTATCGGACATATAAGTTGTAGAATTGATGATTTCATCCATAATTAATTTAACTCCATCAGTCATATTAACCATTTCATCACTTTCTGTAGCTAATTCTTCTGTAGCAGCAGTTGCTTGTTGAATTTGAGAAGTAGTCTCTTCAATCTGTTCTAAAATTTTACTAAAGTTATTACCAAGTTGAGTGATAATCGTCTGCCCTTTTAGTGCTTCATCTTTCCCATTTTTAGATGCAGTTAAAGCTTGATTAGTTTCTAATTTAATATCTTTAATTAATTCAGTGATCTTTCCTGTTGCACCAGCAGTTTCTTCAGCTAAATTTCTAATTTCTTCAGCTACAACAGCAAATCCTCTTCCATGTTCTCCAGCCCGTGCAGCTTCAATAGCTGCATTTAAAGCTAAAAGGTTTGTTTGATCTGCTATGTTAGTAATAAGATCAGCAATTTGGTTTATTTGTCCAGTTTTTTCATTAAGCCTTTCCATATGTGTTGTTGAATTTTGGGTTACTAGTTTAATACTTTCAATCTGTTCAATGGCTTTTTCAATATCTTCTTTACCTTCTTGAGCAGCTTGGCTTGTATGCTCAGAAAAGATACTTATTTCTTGATTGCTAGCAGAAATTTGTTCTATAGCAGTAGAGATACTTTGGATAGTGTCAATAGCCTGTTCAATTATTATATTTCCTTCACTAGATGCTTCTTTTAATAATTGAGAAGTATCTTCAATATCTTCAGTTTCTTTAACTATTTTACTTAAAGTTTCTTGTAGATTTAGTATTACTTGATTAAATGTTTTAGTTAAGTCATCTACATCATCATCTACTTCAACTATTAATTGAGTTATTTTGTTACCTCCATTAATAAATTTTGTTAGTTTTGATTGTAAATTATTTGTTGATTTTGAGGGGGGTTTATTAAGCTGGTTAAATAAACTAGATAACCCCAAAAAAGTTAAAACAGCCAAGATTATTGTTTGAAATATTGCTCTACCAATCTGTTCTTGTGTGAAACTAACTATTACTAAAGAAAAACTAATTAATATTATCACAAGTATCATCAAGTTTACTTTAGATAATAGCTGTTTTTTTAACTGAAGTTTCAAAAAATATCTACCTCCTTTACTTTAATAAATAGAACTATTGGGTAATTCATAATTTATTGAATTATCTTGAAATTGAAAACATAAAAATCCATAGTTGCCACTATGGATTCAAATAATGGCAACCTGGCAATCATAGATATAAATACTATATCCTTAGACCCATGGCTTTGCGTCCATACCTTTTGGTATGTTTGCCCTTTCTATTTAATTACTGTTATAACCTTGTAATTAATAATTAACAATGGTTATTTGACAATATATTTCCTTCTATAATATCTAATTAGACAAAAATCGCTTTTATCCTTCATATTCTTTCAAAAAAATATAATTTAAATTTATATTTCTTTACACTAACGTTGCATCTAAATAATTATACAAAAAATATATTGCAAAAAGAAAACTCCTTTGATTAAATAGATGAGTACCGCCCAGTATAAAAATCCATAAAATCAAAGGAGAATCAATTTATGAATAATTGTACTATACTTTTAAACAAATTTCTAGATATTATCGATAAGGATTTCTTCAGAGATCTAGCCAATAAATATAATTCAGACTATAAAGTACACAAGCTAACAACTAAAATACATTTGCTATACTTGTTACAACCTTACAGAAAAAGATAGCTTAGAAGACTTTTTTGAATTAGCAAACAATAAAAATCTAAATAAAGTCTTGCTAAAGATAAGTGAATCTCAATTATCTCGAAAAAACGAAAGCAGAAATTATCAAATATTTGTTGGAATTTTTCAGGATTTATTTTGTAACAAGAGTAAAGTCAAATACTAAAATTGAAATCATTAATCCTGTAGATTTAAACACCAAAGATAAAGAATCAAATATTTTACTAGATGCTGATGTTATGCTTGGTGATCATACTTCTAAAACTAGAATGAAACATGAAATGAGATTAGTTAGAGTTAAAACAATTGATAGAGATAACAAAGAAAAAATAATTGATATTTTAAATAATCGATTTGATTTGGAAGCTCATATTATAGCAAAGTCATATAAAAAAACGTTGGGAAATAGAGTTATTCTTTAAATGGATTAAGCAACATCTAAAGATAAAAAGATTCTTTGGACAAAATAGAAATGTTGTTTTAATCCAGATTTATAGTGCTTTAATTCTATTTTTAATTTTAAAGGTGATTAAGAAAGAAGTTAAATTTAAAGGCACTTTGCTTAAGCTTATTCAAAAAATAAAATATTCAATATTTTCATGTGTTAAAAGAACATTTAGTTGGTATATATGGCTAAATAGCCACTGACTTTAAAAAACTTGTTTAATTTGGATTAATTTTAATTCATCAAAGAAATTTATTCTATATTTTTAATTTAATGTTATATTCTTGACTTGATTTATTAAATTTACTAATAGGATATTCGTCCTATTTAAATTTTAAGTTATAAATAGCATGTATAGTATTTAATCTTATTTGATTATTTTCAACAATGCAACGTTAGTGATTTCTTTATTAATTTTAACCTTCAGTCTAATAAGTAGGTGAAATAAAATGAAAAATATTCTTATAACTTGGTTTATTTTAGTCAAAAAGGATAAAATATAAGGTAAGGTAGGGAGGGGAAGATCGTGGATTTTGACATTATAATCCTTCTTGATGTTGTAGTTACAATCTTGGTTTCTTATAAATTCTTTACTTTAATCAAAGAAACACGGGCTATTCAGCTTTTAAATGGTGTATTGGTATTATTTTTGATTAGGTTTGCTAGTAAGGTTTTGGGGCTTAAAATTTTTAATTCCTTACTAGATCAAATAAAGACTCTTGTTTTAATTGCTCTTCCAGTTGTTTTTCAACCTGAACTACGCAGAGCTTTGGAGCAGATTGGAAGGGGAAAGGTGCTTAATTATTTAATAAGAAAGGATAAGTTTAAGACCTATATTGATAAATTGGTAGCAACTGTAATGAGGTTAAGCCGTGATAAGATAGGGGCATTAATTGTGCTGAAAAGAAGTACAGGATTACGTGATATAATCGATACAGGGGTAGAATTAGATGCAAAATTATCACCAGAATTATTGGTCAATATCTTTACCCCTAAAAGTCCTTTGCATGATGGTGCTGTAATCATAGATAAAGATAGGATAATAGCAGCTAATTGCCTTTTACCTCTAACCAAGGATCAGAGGTTGAGACAGAGTTTAGGTACAAGGCATAGAGCAGCTATTGGAATAACTGAAGAGACTGATGCTTTTGTGGTAATAGTCTCAGAAGAGACAGGGACAGTTTCTACTACTTATGAAGGAAAGATTAAATATGGTCTAGATGAATTTACATTAAAAGAAAAATTATTTACAAAATTTGAAGAGTTAGAGATTAGTTAACGATAAATTATAAATTACTTATTCATACTATATATAATTAATATAAATATTTTATGTAAAACTATTATAACTAAGCAGAGCACTTCTTCAACAGAAACAAACTTTTGATTCTTAAATAATATAAGTTGATTATAGTGGTAGATTTTAATATCTCTTATTATAATCAACCATGAAGAATATTAAACACTTTAGATTATAGTAATTACTATTTAATTTTGATAAAATTAAAGGAGGAGGTAGTTTTGAACAGAAATTATAAAATAATTGTTGGAGAGTAAAGGAGGAAGAATAAATAATGAGTAGTTATGATGAACAGATTAGTCAAAATCTTGAGGCAATTGATCAGCTCCATCAAGAGTATAATGATTTAGCAGAGGCCTTACAAGTAATCAATAAGACATCTAGTAAAACTTATGGTATATCTTTGAGATTTGTCCCTAAAAAGGGTATATATTCTATAGAGAATGGATGGCTTAAACCATTAGATTCACTACCATCTATAGATGATATTATTGAACTGAAGTTTATCGATAAGGTGGCAGAAGATAGAAAATTAAAAATAACCTATAAAAATGGAGAAGTATTTATTATTGACTAGAGAAAATTTTATGTTAAGAAATAATATAAAGATATTGAAAGACCCAGTCTATTTTGGACTGGTTTTTGTTTTTAAGGTTAAATAAATAATAATTAATCTTTTTGTTTAGCCTATATCTATAGAGTGTTAATGATGAGCAAGTCTAAGTTATAAATTTAAATTAAATATATATAATTTAACTAGTTTTTAGGTAGATGATATTAAAAATTGTCACTAGTAAATGTGGACATCTTTTTAAGATTGATAGTTTATTTGAATTTAATGAGGTACTCTTAATAGATAGTTTACTCTGTCTATAATTTTAATATGTTACTTAACTACTAAGTATATTAAGGTAAATAATAATATTCCAATAAATTTTTGTTGAGTCAACCAGAATCCTTAATTGTATAGTTTTGGTAATTTTCAATCAATTTATCTGTAAATTTATCTTTTTTATATTAAGTAATGTCATTAATATATATTGACATTATGTTAAATTGAATTCCTTGTCTCTAATATACCCTGGTGGTATGATATAAGTAAGTTGAACAAGCTAATAAGATAATAAGTGAATAAGAAAATAACAATATAATATCAAAGAGTTGAAGTGTTGTTTGACAGTAAATCTATCTATAAATTTAACTTAGGGAGGAATATCAATGAGACAAAGAATTCAGAAATTTGGACGTTTTCTTAGTGGGATGGTAATGCCGAATATAGGTGCATTTATTGCTTGGGGATTTATTACTGCTTTATTTATTCCAACAGGTTGGTTACCAAATGAAAACTTAAGTTCTATGGTTGGACCGATGATTACTTATTTATTACCTTTATTGATTGGTTATACTGGAGGTAAGATGGTTGCTGATGTTAGGGGAGGAGTAGTTGGTGCAGTAGCAACGATGGGAGTTATCGTAGGAGCAGATATACCGATGTTCTTAGGTGCAATGGTTATGGGACCATTAGGTGGTTTAGTAATCAAAAAGTTTGATGAGATGATAGATGGAAAAGTTAAATCTGGTTTTGAAATGTTAGTTAATAACTTTTCTGCAGGTATTATAGGAATGATACTAGCTATAGTAGCTTATTTAGGAATTGGACCAGTAGTTTTATCTTTAAATAAGGTACTAGCAGCTGGAGTACACACAATAGTTAATGCTGGATTATTACCTGTGGCTTCTTTATTTATTGAACCAGCTAAAATATTATTCTTAAATAATGCAATTAACCATGGGGTATTAAGTCCACTTGGTGTAAATGAAGTTAAAGAATTAGGTCAATCCATCTTCTTCTTATTAGAAACAAATCCTGGTCCTGGTCTTGGTATTCTATTAGCTTATATGTTAGCTGGAAAGGGTAATGCTAAAGAGTCTGCACCTGGAGCAGCAATTATTCATTTCTTTGGAGGAATTCATGAAATTTACTTCCCTTATGTCTTAATGAAACCTTCTTTACTGTTAGCAGTAATTGCTGGTGGGGCAACTGGAGTATTTACCTTTGTTATAACTGGTGCTGGTTTAGTTGCTAGTCCATCTCCAGGAAGTATAATTGCATTGTTGGCAATGACTCCTAAAGGGAATTTCTTCGGAGTTATAGCAGGTGTTGTTACAGCTACAGCAGTATCTTTCTTTGTTGCTTCTACACTTTTAAAAGCATCAACAAATAGTACTAATGATAATTTAGAGAGTGCTACTGAGCAGATGAGAAAATTAAAAGGAAAGAAAGTATCTATTCCTGACAGTAATATTGTATCAGTAAAGAAAATTATTGTTGCCTGTGATGCAGGTATGGGATCTAGTGCTATGGCGGCTTCACAAGTTAGAAGTAAGGTTCAAAAGGCAGGGTTGGATATAAAAGTAGACAATTCTGCAGTAGATGAAATTCCTCAAGATGTTGATATTGTAATTGTCCATAAAGAGTTATTGGATAGAGCTAAAAAATCTGCTCCTGGTAAGGAGTATATCCCAATTGAGACCTTCTTAAATAATCCAGTTTATGATGAACTTGTAGAGAGATTAAAAGCTGAAAAATCAGAAGTAGTATAATAAATTTATGGAAGAATTGAAGGGGATTATACATTAAAGTAATGAGTTGGTACCAACTCATTACTTTACCCTCTTTTCCTCTATAAGTATAAAAAGGGGAGATATTATGAGGTTAAATAATCTATCTTCTAGGCAGAAAAAAATTATTGCCATTTTAATAGAATCATCTGATGTTGTTACTATAAAAGAGTTAGCAGATGAGATAGGTGTTAGCAAAAGAACTATTAATAGGGAGTTATCGAGCTTAAGAAAGGTCTTAGAAGAGTTTAACTTGACTTTAAAATCAAAGCCAGGAGTTGGGATTTCTATAGAAGGCAAAAAAGAGTTTTTAGAAGAAGCTCAGAAGAATTTAAAGGAGATATCAGAGAAGAAGGATTTGACTCCACAAGAAAGATATACTTATATTATTGAGGAATTTCTATTATCAGATCGCTTTCAAAAATTAACTGCTCTTGCTTATAAATTAGCAGTAACTGAAGCTACTATTAGTTATGACTTAAATAAAGTAGCTAAATGGTTTGAGGAAAGAGGACTTTCTCTTGTTAGAAAACAAGGTGTAGGTGTTTATTTAAAGGGATCAGAGGCCTCCTTTAGAAAGGCTATAATTGATTTTTTATATGCTAATATGGAAAAAGAAGATATCCTAACTTTAATTCGTAATAACCTAAAGAATAAGATTGCTGACAAAGAGACTATAGCAGCAAGGATTAGAGATAAGATATTAGGTTTTATGAATATGGATATATTTTCTCAATTAGAGGAAACAGTTGATGAGATTTTAAAAGAAGCTAAATTTAATATGGTAAATACTTCATATATAGGATTAATAATCCATCTATCTTTAGCTATTAATAGGTTGGAAGCTGGAGAGAAGATATACATTAATAAGGATAAATTAGATAAATTAAAATCGACTAAAGAATATGAAATTGCAGAAAAACTATCTACTAAATTAGAACAGGTATTTGATTTGATAATTCCAATAGAAGAGAAAGCTTATATAGCTATGCACTTAAAAGGTGCAAAATTAATGAACAAACTTGAATTTGATGGAGAACCTTTAGCTATTGAAAAGCTTGAAGTTATAAAATTAGCTCGTATATTAGTAAGGGAAGTAGAGAAAGAATTGAAGGTAACAATCTCAGATGATGTTACTTTAATATCAGGATTAGTGACTCATTTAGAACCTGCAATTTCTCGAATTAAATTGGGGATGGAAATTAGAAACCCAATCTTGGCTGATTTGAAGAGAGAGTATAGTGATATATTCTCTGCTACTAAAAGAGCAGCTGATAAGATAGCAGAGGTAATAGAAGCCAGTATACCTGATTCAGAGATTGGATTTCTTACAATGCATATTGCTGCAGCAGTAGAAAATGTAAATAGATATAAAGTCAAAGTTTTACTTGTGTGTTCTAGTGGTATTGGAAGTTCTAAAATTTTATCTACTAGATTGAAAAAAACAATTGAAAATTTAGAGATAGTTGATGAAGTATCTGCTTTCTCTTTAGAACAGAATAGGATAGGTCAAGAAGATATTGACCTTATAATATCAACTATTCCTATTGATAATTATCAAGATAAATTAGTTGTAGTATCCCCTATCTTATTGCCAGAAGAGGTTCAAAGAATTAAAAGAAAGATAAGGCAGATTGAGATGGCTAATTTAGAAAGGGATACAGAAAGAGAATTAAAGAAAGAAGAGAGAATAGAAGATGAATTAGAGATTATGGCTAAGATATCCAATGATATTATTAGTATCTTAAAGAATGTAAAGGTTAAGAAGATAGCTATTAAAAATTATGACCAGATTATTAAAGAGGTTAGTAAGAAAGATTTTATCCCCCTTAATACTGACTCTAAAGCAGTATATAATGCTCTAAAAGCTCGTGAAGAAAAGGGATCAACAATAATCCCAGAGATGAAACTTACTTTATTACATGCCAGAACAGATGGGATTCAAAAACCTTTTATAGGATTGGTTATATTAGATGAAGCAATTTTATTATCAGGTCCTAATAATTTAAAGCAAGAGGTTGATAGGATTATCGTTCTGCTAGCACCAAAGGAGCTTATCTCTGAAGAGATTCAATTAATAAGTAGCTTTAGTGCTTCTATAATTGAAAATAAAGATTTTCATAACGTTATTAGAGAAGGTAATCAAGAGGAACTGATAGATTATTTAAGAAAAGTTATGGAAGATTATTATAGGACCCTATTTAAATAAGTTTAATAAGGAGGGAGTTAGATGGGGATTTTTGGGTTGTTCAATAAGAAGAAAGAGAATGATGTGAAAGAAGAGAGTGCAATATTAAGTAAAGAAGCTATTATCTTGGGAGCAGAAAGTGTTGATAAGGCTAAAGCAATAGAGATGGCAGGGCAATTGTTAGTAGATGGAGGCTATGTAAGTCCAGAATATATAGCAGGAATGAAAGAAAGAGAAGAAAAGGTAACAACTTATATAGGTAATGGGGTGGCAATACCCCATGGTACAAGTGAAGCTAAAGAGTATATAGTCAAGTCAGGAATCTCTTTTATTCAATTTCCACAGGGGGTTGATTTTGGTACTGGAGAGATGTGTTATCTAGTTATCGGGATTGCAGGAAAGGGAGATGACCATATACAGATTCTTCAGAATTTAGCAACTATATGCCAAAAAGAAGAAGAAGTACAGAAACTAAGTAGCACTAACGATAAAGACTTTATTCTTAGTAAACTTGTTTAGGGGGGATAATTGTGAAAAAAGCAGTACATTTTGGAGCTGGAAATATAGGTAGAGGATTTATTGGTCTATTACTAGGGTTGTCAGGATATGAAGTGGTTTTTGTTGATGTTAATGAAGAGATTCTAGCTGCACTTAATAAAAATAACAGATATAAGGTATTAGAAGTGGGTGGAGCAGAAGAGAAAGAGTATGTAGTGGAGAATGTTAGAGGGATTAATGGTAAGGAGATTGCAGCAGTTGCTAAAGAGATAGCAGATGGGGATATAGTTACAGCAGCAGTAGGACCAAATAATTTAAAGTTTATTGCTCCTGCAATTGCTGAAGGGCTTAAGATAAGATTAGAACAAGCTAGACCTGAAGAGCTTAATATTATAGCTTGTGAGAATGCTGTAAAAGCCTCAACTGAACTAAAGGATTATGTATATCAAAATTTAGATGGGCATTTGCAAGAAAAAGCAGACTTATACATTGGATTCCCAGATTCAGCAGTTGATAGAATAGTACCTCCCCAAGAGATTAATGAATCTTTAGAAGTTAAAGTAGAGCCTTTTAAAGAATGGATAGTTGATCAAACCCAATTTAAGGGTGAAATACCAGAGGTTGAGGGGATGGATTTAACTGACAATCTATTGGCTTTTGTTGAAAGAAAGATATTTACTCTCAATACAGGACATTGCGGAACAGCTTATATGGGATACTATAAAGGTTATCAATATATTCATGAAGCAATTAAGGATGAAGAGATTTATAATACAATTAAAGAAGCTCTATTAGAGTCAGGTAGTAGCCTAATTGAGTTTTATGGTTTTGATGAAGATACTCATAAAAGCTATATTAACAAAATATTAAAGAGATTTGAAAACCCAGCTTTAATGGACTCTGTAACAAGAGTAGGACGTGATCCATTAAGAAAATTGGGAGCTAAGGATAGATTAGTTAAGCCAGCCTCAAGAGCAGTTAAGATGGGTAAATTCCCTAATAATTTGGCTAAATGCATTGCTTTAGGATTCTTATTTGATGTAGCTGAAGATGAAGCTGCTCAAAAGATTCAAAAAATTATTAAAGAAGAAGGAATAGAGAATGCTTTAGAAGAGGTTACAGGTATCTCTCCTAAAGATAAATTAGGGCAAGAAGTATTAAAAGAATATAAAAAGTTAGCTATTTAGATATATAGAAACCGATAAAGATTTCATGTTGGAAGTTATTGGTTAATTTTAAATCTCAAGATAAAATAAAAGTAATTTTTGCCACGGATACTCACAGATTTTCACGGATTAAAATCAAATAATTATATTTTTCATTAATCATTTATCTGTATTAATTCGTGGCTAAATATGCTTTTTATTTATTTCACTTTAGATTCACAAACCTATTATAAGTTATCTTTAGAAATAGAAGATTTACAAATAGGTGATGGTCAATCCATCTCTATTTTTCTGTTTATAGAATATATAAATTGGGAATAATTTATATAAACCTTAATAGATTTTATCCTTGATAAATTTACTATTTTGAATTCTAAAAAAGAAAAATTTTTAAAAGTTTGAAGTTATTGATATTAATTTTAGTTGAAATTAATTTCTTTATAACATATAATTAAAAAGGACTAGCTATTAGGTTAGTCACATTTAATAAATTAAACAATATAATAGGTTAGAAGGAGGTGAAAAGATGGGAGAGTTGTTTGGAACTGATGGTGTTCGTGGTGAAGCAAATGTTTTTCTAACACCTGAAATGGCTTTTAAGATTGGTAAAGCAGGGGCTTATTATCTATCACAGAAGGAAGATAATCCTAAGATATTAATTGGGAAGGATACTAGAGTCTCAGGTGATATGTTAGAAGCTGCATTAATAGCAGGGATTACTTCTTTAGGTATAGATGTAGTTAAGGTTGGAGTAGTTCCTACACCAGTTGTTGCATATCTTACTAAACATAAGGATGTTACAGCAGGTGTCATGATTTCGGCTTCCCATAATCCTGTTCAAGATAATGGAATTAAATTCTTTAATGGTAATGGGTTTAAATTATCTGATGAACAAGAAGATGAGATTGAGGATATTATTTTAAATTCTTTAGATAAGTTACCAGTACCAGCAGGAGATAAGGTAGGTAAAGTAGAGTTTATCCACCATAGTTTAGAGGAGTATATAGACTATATTAAGTCGACTGTTGATGATGATTTTTCTGGACTAAAAGTAGTAGTAGATGCTGCTAATGGAGCAGCCTATAAATTAGCACCTAGATTGTTAGAAGAGTTGGGTGCAGAGGTTATTGCTCTTAATAATAAGCCAACAGGATTGAATATTAATGTAGATTGTGGTTCTACTCATCCTGAAATTATTCAAAAGGCTGTATTAGATAACAATGCCGATATAGGTATTGCTCATGATGGTGATGCCGATAGAGTGATTGCTGTTGATGAAAAAGGTCAATTAGTTGATGGTGATTATATTCTAGCTATTTGTGGTCGTCAACTAATAAAAGAAGGTAAATTAACAGATAATACAATAGTAGCCACAAAATATAGTAATTTAGGATTACAGCAAGCTATGAATGAGGTAGATGGCAAAGTTTCAGTTGTAGGAAATGGTGATCGTTATGTTTTGACTGAAATGATGGATAAAGGTTATATCTTAGGTGGAGAGAAGTCAGGTCATATTATCTTCTTAGATTATAATACTACTGGTGATGGTGTATTAACTGCATTACAATTAATTAATGTAGTCAAGAAAAGAGATAAGACCTTATCCCAACTGCGCCAAGAGATGACTGAATTCCCACAGTTGCTAGTCAATGTTAGAGTAACTAATAAGAATTGGAAAGATAATTCTATAATCAAAGAGGCTATTGCAGAGGTAGAAGCAGATTTAGATGGTGAAGGTAGAATCTTTGTTAGAGCTTCTGGAACTGAACCTGTAGTTAGAGTAATGGTTGAAGGTAAGGATAATTCTCAAATAGAGATGTTAGTAAATAAGGTAGCTGGTGTAGTAGAGGCGGAGCTGAATTAGTTTGAGTTTGAGGTTAAAGATTTTTGGTTCTTAAGCTTAAACTAGCTCTCACTTTATAATTATAGCGCCCGAACTCATAATTGGACGGAATAGATTATGAGTTGACGAGGAGAGGGATTATCGAACTTTCGGCGGATACCCTCAGGCTAGAGCTATTAGCCTATAACTAAATTCTTAAAAGTTAGGAGCAATCCTGATGACAAAGGAATTTAAGAATAGCTATTTTGAACATTGAAATTTAAATATATGGGAGGTAATATATATGTGTGGAATTGTCGGTTATATCGGAAAGCAAGAAGCTAGTCCAATTTTAGTAGAAGGTTTACAGAAGTTAGAGTATCGTGGATATGATTCTGCTGGTGTTGCTTTATATAATGATGGACAGATTAATACTTTTAAGATAGTTGGTAAATTAGAAAATCTAGAGGATTTAACTGATAAAGAAGAGCCTAAGGGTAGTATCGGAATAGGTCATACCCGTTGGGCAACTCATGGTAAGCCATCTACTCCTAACTCTCATCCCCATACAAGTGCTAACGGAAAATTTACAGTAGTTCATAATGGAATTATTGAGAATTATATGAAGTTAAAGGAAGAGTTAAAGGGTAAAGGATATGAATTTAAGTCAGAAACTGATACTGAGGTTATCCCTAACTTAATTCAGGAAAATTATGATGGTGATTTAGAAGAAGCAGTCAGAAAGACAATTGCCAGATTAGAAGGGGCTTATGCTTTGGCTATCTTATCTTCTGAAGAGCCTGATAAATTAATTACTGTAAGAGAGGATAGTCCTTTAATTATAGGTTTAGGTGAGGGAGAATACTTTATTGGTTCTGATATCCCAGCTATTTTAAAGCATACTGATGAGGTTTATATCTTAGATGATGGTGAAATGGCTGTAATTACTCGCGATGGAGTAGGATTATCTACTGTAACAGGAGAAAAAGTAGATAAAGATGTATTTAAGGTCGATTGGGATCCTGGGATGGCAGAAAAAGCAGGATTTGATCACTTTATGTTAAAAGAGATTCATGAACAACCAGAGACTTTAAGAAGATGTATTGCTGGTAGACTAACAGAGACTGATATACAGTTAACTGATTTTACTTTAACAGCACAAGATATTGACTCTTATAATAAAATTTATATTGTAGCTGCTGGAACTGCCTACAATTCTGGATTGGTTGGAAAGTATGCTATTGAAAAGCTAGCAAAGATTCCAGTAGAGATTGATGTTGCTTCGGAATTTAGATATAGAGATCCATTAGTAGATGAAAGTACTTTAGTAATTGTAGTTAGTCAATCTGGAGAGACAGCAGATACTTTAGCAGCCTTAAGAGAAGCTCAGGATAAAGGTGCTAAGGTAGTGGCTATTTGTAATGTTGTTGGTAGTACAATTGCCCGTGAAGCTGATGAGGTTATTTATATACAAGCAGGGCCAGAGATTGCAGTAGCTTCTACTAAAGCTTATATTGGAATGCTGATGTCTTTTTATATGTTAGCTATCTACTTTGCTAGAGCTAAAAATACGTTAAGTGATATAGACAGTAAGAGGTTGATTGCTGGTCTTAAAGCTTTACCTAATCAGGTAGAGGATATTATTAATAATAGTGAAGAAGAGATTAAAGAATTATCTAAGGGATATGCTGACCATGAGCATGCCTTCTTTATTGGAAGAAGTATCGATTATGCTGTAGCTGTAGAAGGTCAATTAAAATTAAAAGAGGTTTCTTATATTCATGCAGAAGCCTATCCAGCTGGTGAGTTAAAGCATGGAACCTTAGCTTTAATCGAAGAAGGAATTCCAGTAATTGCTTTAGCAACTCAAAAATCAGTAATTGATAAGACTTTAAGTAATGTTAAAGAAGTTAAAGCTCGTGGTGGTGTTGTTACAGGTATTGTATTTGAAGGTGAAGATGAGGTTGAAGATTTAGATTATAGAATTGAAATACCCAAAACAGATGAGTTATTGACTGCCATTTTGTCAGTAGTACCAACTCAGCTATTAGCTTATTATGTAGCTGTAGAGCGTGGTTGTGATGTTGATCAACCACGTAATTTAGCTAAGAGTGTAACTGTAGAATAAATTATTAAACCCTTGAAGATTTCTTCAAGGGTTTTTTTGTTTTGCTAAAATATAATAATTCTGATAAAAAAAGAGGAAAACTATCAAATAAAATTGAATTTAACATTAGACTATAAATTAATAGAAAGGATTGATAGAATGAAAAGGTATCTGATTCTAATCTGTCTAATGTTAATTATAACAAGTGGAGTAAAAGTTGAAGCTAAAGGGCTGATAAATATCGAAAAGACGCTAGAGTTTAAAGAAGGGCAATGGTTAAACTCTTATCCTGTAGAATGGAATTATCAAGCTGAAATAGAATATCTAAATAATAAGAAGACTAAGGGTTTGGCAACAGTGCTTGCCACTATTCCATCTCTAGGTCATGCTTACGCAGGAGACTGGGAAAGAGGGAGAAAGTTTTTATATGCCGAGGTAATCGAGGCGATAATAATGATGTTAAGCTTCAATAGTGATGATGATTTTGATTATAAAGACCCCTCTAGAAAAGAGATACTCGGTATAATCTCCTCTATAGCATTTGTGGGGACAAAATCATGGGAGCTATTAGATGCTTATCGTGCTGCTGAAATTACAAATGCAAAGCTCAAACATAATATCTCTTTAAAGGTTCACAGAGGAGAATTAAAGGCAACTGCTGATTATAAGTTTTAGATTTATTAATAATCCCTTGAATTTAAATTCAGGGGATTATTTCTCTTATTATATCAAATAATAGATAATAACTGTGGTTATATAACTTCTATCCGTGGCAAAGCCCACTCATTCAGCAATCATAATACTAATAATTATTAGCTCGATTCTTTATTCAAAATCTGATTAAACTTTAAATTTTAGATCAATTTTTGCTTTGGTCAAACAGAAATTTTTTTCGGTTTGAAATATTTTAATTCGCAATTGTAAATAGTATCGCAATATCCTTAAAGTATATTATTTTAATAAAGCTAATTAACTATAATATAATTCTAATGTAAATTAAATTTTCATAAGAGCAAGGAGAAAGAGGAAATTTGTAGAAGTTATTTATATAAGGTGATAATAGATAAGGAGCTAGATGATGAAGGGGATAGGGATTGATATTATCGAGATTGAACGGATTAAAGATGCTATTTTAAGTAAAGATAGATTTAAGGATAGGTTCTTTACTGAAAGTGAAATTGCTTATTGTGAATTACATAAATCTCCCTGGGTTCATTATGCTGGTCGTTTTGCAGCCAAGGAAGCTATAGTTAAGGCTTTGGGAACAGGGTTTAGAGGTTTTAAATGGCAGGATATAGAGATAATTAAAGATGAATTAGGAAAACCTAAGGTAAGATTGCATAATCAAGCCAATAATCTTGCTAAAGAACTAGGGATAACAGAGATTATAATTAGTATCTCTCATAGTAGAGATTATGCAGTTGCAAATGCAGTAGTGAAATAATAAACAGTTGCCAATTATTAAATAGTTATAATCATTTAGATAATTAATTCTTTTAATTTTATAGTGTAAATTGCCAATTGTGAATTGCTTTTATTGGAGGTGAATCAGGTGAAATTAGTAACAGGAGCTGAGATGAAAGAGGTTGACAGATATAGTATTGAAGAAATTGGAATCTCTGGTCTAGTCCTGATGGAGAATGCAGGTAAAGAGGTTGCCCAAGCTATTATAGAATTTTTGGGTGATTTAAAAGATAAGCAGGTCATTATTTTAGCAGGTAAAGGTAATAATGGTGGAGACGGTTTTGTTATTAGCAGGTTACTAATAGAGCATGGTATTGGAGTAAAGACTATTCTGCTAGGTAAGAAAGAAGATACTAGTGAAGATGCCAAAGTTAATTTAGAAATTTTAGATAAGTTAGGGATTGAAGTACAGGAAATAATCAGTAAGGAAGAGACATTAGCATTAAAAGGTACTTTAGATAAGGCCGATTTAATAGTAGATGCTCTATTAGGAACAGGAATTAAAGGGGAGCTTAGAGGATTATACCCTAAACTAATTACTTTGGTGAATAACTCGCCCACTTCTGTAATTGCAGTGGATATTCCTTCAGGTGTAGAAGCAGATACAGGAAGAGTTGCTGATATAGCTATTGAAGCTCAAGAGACCATCACCTTTGCTCTACCAAAGATAGGAACTATATTGTACCCTGGAGCAGATTTTGTAGGTGATTTAAAGGTTGTAGATATTGGGATTCCTCAGATGGTGATTGATAAGCAAGATTTTAAGATAGATTTAATCACTTCTGAATTGGTTAATAAATTACTCCCTATAAGAGCAGCCGATAGTCATAAAGGAAGTTATGGTAAACTCTTATTAGTAGCTGGCTCAACTGGAATGACTGGAGCAGCTACTTTGGCTACCCAGGCAAGCTTGAGAATAGGGGCTGGTCTAGTAACACTAGGTACTCCAAGAAGCTTGAACCCTATTCTAGAGAACAAATTGACAGAAGCGATGACCTATCCTTTAGGCGAAAGTAAAGAAGGGGTTCTATCAAGGGAATCGGTAATTGAGATTAAAAGGTTACTAAATGATAGAGATGTATTAGCAATTGGACCAGGGTTAACTGCTAATGATGAGATTAGTTATATACTCAACCACCTTCTTGAAAAGACTGATAAACCTATGGTGGTTGATGCTGATGGACTTAATGTAATTTCTGATTTAAATATTCTAAAAGGAAGAGGTGCTCCTACAATTTTGACTCCTCATCCAGGGGAATTATCTAGGCTAATCAATAAGTCAATTGAAATAATCAGAGATAACCCTATTGAGGTAGCTAAGAATTTTGCTAGAGATTATAATGTTACCTTAGTTTTGAAGGGGGCTAGGACTATAATAGCTACTCCTCAAGGGCAAATTTATATCAACCATACCGGTAATTCTGGTCTGGCTACTGGTGGTAGTGGAGATGTCTTGACAGGGTTAATCTCAGGGTTACTTGTCCAAGGGATTGATGAAGTATCTGCTACTATTATAGGTGTATATTTACATGGTTTAGCTGCTGACTTGGCAGCAGAGGATTTGACAGAGTATTCTTTATTGCCAAGTGATATAATAGATTATTTACCACAATCATTGAAGGCAGTAAGGAGTGATAAGTAAAATAATCCTTTGCTACTTACTGCTCACTATTTACTAATTCAAGGAGGGGATAATATGTTAGCTAAAGATATCATGACTGAAGAAGTGGTTTCAGTAAGACCTGAACAGACTGTAAAAGAGGTAGCTAAAATTTTAACAGATAATAAGATTAGTGGAGTTCCGGTTTTGGAAGATGGTAAATTAATAGGGATTGTTAGTGAGGGTGATTTGATTACTCGAGATAAGAAGTTACAATTTCCTAACTATGTTTACTTCTTGGATAGTGTCTTCTATTTGGATAGTTTGGAGAAGTTCGAAAAGGACTTTAAGAAGATGGTTGGAGTTCAAGTAAAAGATATTATGACAGCAGATGTAATAACTGTTACTCCTGATACTGAGGTAGAAGAGATAGCTACTATCTTGACTGAGGATGGGGTCAATCGTGTTCCTGTAGTTGAAGATGGTAAATTAGTTGGTATTGTAAGCCGTGGAGATATTGTTAGATGTATTGGTGAAGGATTATTAGATTAAGTCTGAGTATAAAAATTAAATAAATGTATAGTAGATTTGATAGATTTTTGACGATTATAAACTTTTTTGCTATACTCATTAATGTAAATACACCCTTAAGGGTGTATTTTCTTATGAGAGGAGTGTTAAGTTTATATTATGGTTAATTTAGTTATTAGAGATTTGGCTAGAGGTACTGGACCTGGTGATATAGTAGGGGCTTTTATTAATGAGGCTAAGATAGAATCTAGTCAAATTGGAAAGATTGACTTTCATGATAAGATTGCTCTTGTAGAGATAAAGGATAGTGTTGCTAAAAAAGTAGCAGATGTGATGAACAATAATAAGATAGCAGGTAAGAATGTTAGAGTAGAGATTGATAATAATTTTATGGATAGATTAAGGTATATAGATGATTATGTAAGCAAATATAGATATTTAGTCCAATTAGAACGTAAAGAAGAGATGAGAGTTCAAGAGTTAGAGATTAAGAATCTAACTGGACGTCAAAGAGAGAAGAAAGGACGAGCTATCCTACATTTAAGAGGTAGAGACCAAGGGCAAGGATTTGCTGGAAAGTTCCTAGTTAAGTTTATTAGACAGAAAAGGGGAGAGACACTACCTGATACGCAAATTAGTGTTGGTGATCTGGTGATGATTAGTAAAGGTAACCCCTTAGCTAAAGATAATCCTACAGGAACAGTAGTAGAGATGAGTAATTATGCCATAACTGTAGTTTTTGATAAGAAACCACCTAAGTTTATTTATAATAAAGGCTTAAGGTTAGATTTATATGTTAATGATATTACTTTTCAAAGAATGTTAGATGCTTTGGGTAGATTAAAATCTGCTCAAGGTAGGTTGGCAGAGTTAAGGGATAAAATAGTAGGATTAGAAAGATTAGAATTTGGAGAAGATATCTCTATAAACTTCAAAAATAAGCTCCTAGACTCATCACAACAAGAGGCAGTAAAAGCTGCTTTAGCAGCAAAAGATTTATTTTTAGTCCATGGACCTCCTGGAACAGGAAAGACAGTAACTGCAATTGAAATTTTAGAGCAGAGTATTGAGCAGGATAAAAGTATCTTGGCTACAGCAGATTCCAATACTGCTGTAGATAATTTGGTAGAGCGATTGGTCAAGAGAGGTAGGAAGGTATTAAGAGTTGGCCATCCTGCTAGAGTAACACCTCTTTTAAGGGAGCATACTTTAGATTGTTTAATCGATGAGCATCCTAAATATCAGAAGGCCAAGCAAGTTAGAGAGAAAGCCTATAAGGTTCTAGAAGAGCAGAAAAAGTATATCCATCCTAGCGGCAGATGGAGAAGAGGAATGAGTAATAATGAAATAAAATCTTTAGCTAAGCAAGGTCGAGGGAGTAGAGGAATTTCTCCTCATAAGATTAAAGAGATGGGGGAATGGCTGAAGCTACAGGATAAAATTGATAGGCTATTTAAAAAGGTTGATAGATTAGAGGAGGAAGCAGTTAGAGAACTAATTGGTGAAGCTGAGGTAGTCTGTGCTACCAACTCTACAGCAGGTTCTGAAGTTTTAGAAGCAGAAGTCTTTGATTTACTATTAGTAGATGAGGCTACTCAAGCTACAGAGCCTTCTACGTTGATACCCTTTGTTAAAGCAGATAAAGTTATCTTAGTTGGTGACCATAAACAGTTACCTCCGACTATACTAAATCAAAAGGCTAAAAATGAAGGTCTGGCAGAATCTTTATTTGAGAGGTTATTAGAGATTTATGGTTCTGAGATTAAGGTAATGTTAAATACCCAGTATAGAATGAATGAGCAGATAATGAATTTTGCTAGTCAAGAGTTTTATAATGGTAATTTGGTAGTAGCTTCTGAGATAAAGGATATCAATCTTAAAGATTTAAATATCACTATTTCGGCAGGAAATTCTCCAGCAGAGCAGGCTTTTAACCGTCAAGAAGGGATTATATTCTTTGATACGCAAGGGATGGAAGCACCTGAAAGATCTAAAAAAGATTCCAAGTCTATCTATAATAGAATTGAAGCAGAGTTGAGTGTGGAGATTATTAAACATGGGATTAGTGCTGGGATTGATGTCAGTGAGATTGCTCTAATTTCTCCTTATAAAGCTCAAGTTGATTTGGTTAAGAAGTTACTAAAAGGAGAAGAGATAGAAGTAAATACTATAGATGGCTTTCAAGGTAGAGAGAAAGAGGTAGTTATCTTATCTCTAGTAAGAAGTAATCTTAAAGGTAATACTGGTTTTTTAAAGGATATTAGAAGGTTAAATGTCTCTGTCACTAGAGCCAAAAGAAGGTTGATCATTATTGGAGATTCTGTTACTATATCCAACAATTCAATTTATAGTAAGTTAATAGAATATGTTAAATCTAATGGATATTACTACAAATTGTAAAGGTGATTTGGTATAAATTACTTGTCCAAATCGATTAATAAGTTTTCCCCTCTATTGACATCTGGCTTATAAAAATATATAATTACTTTAGTGGCTTTTTGTATAGTTATAACTTATTATGAGGTGATAAAATACTATGGGTCAAAGCCAATTCCTAAAAAGAAGAGTTTATAGTAAGGTAGAAGATAGAGAGAAATTAAAAGAGAGATTAAAAAGAGGCTATTGCCAAATGGCAGAGATAAATTTAAAATTGGCCCAAGAGGGATTGCCAGCAGATAGAGAGGCTTATCAATATTTTTAGAATATATGGAGACGTTAATAGCGTCTCTTTTTATTCATTAAAATGTATAAATTGCAGAGAATTGTAAAAACTAGGATATAGATTATTTTTTTATCCCTGTGTAATCATAAAATTTATACACGTTATAAAATTATTAAACATATATTAATGTAAGTTTGAGCTACAACTTGGAGGTGTTCTTTTTGACTACTAATTTAAAGAAAGTTATGATCAGTTTGCCTAATAATTTATTGCAAGAAATCGATGGCTTCATTAAAGAGGATAATCAAGATCGTAGTCAATTTATTAGTGATGCTATGGAGATCTATGTTAATCAATTACGCACAAGTAAATTTCGAGATGAGATGAAGCAGGGGTATTTAGAGATGGCTAAAATAAATCTTTGTATAGCAACAGAATGCTTTATGGTTGAGAATAACACCTTTTTTAATTATGAGGCTAGATTAGCGGAGTGTGATTAAATTGACAATTAAACGAGGTGATGTTTACTATGCAGATTTGAACCCTGTTGTTGGTTCAGAGCAAGGGGGGATTAGACCTGTATTGGTAATTCAGAATGATATCGGAAATAAATATAGTCCTACAGTAATTATTGCAGCAATTACTTCTAAAATTGATAAAGCAAAGCTTCCTACCCATGTAGAAATTGATGCAACGACCTCTAGTTTAGATAGAGACTCAGTTATTTTATTAGAACAGATTAGGACTATAGATAAGAAACGTTTAAAAAGACATGTAACTCATCTCGGCGATAGGATAGTAGAGGAAGTAAATAAAGCACTAGAGATTAGTATTGGTCTAGTTGAATTATAGAACTCAATTCTGTAGCTAAGTAATTTAAATTACTTAGCTAAAATTATTTTTTGTTATCTTTCTCTTCCTTAAGTAATATATATAAATTAAGTTTGAGGTTAAGTCTAAAGAGAAATAAAAACTTTATATTTAAGTAAATCTCAAACTTAAACTCAAATTACTTAAGGAAGTGAGAGTATGGATGAGATTATTAAATATATTGAAGAGATAGAAGAGGAATTGATTTCAATTAGAAGGGATATCCATCAATACCCTGAGGTAGGCTTTGAAGAGCATAGGACTTCTCAAAAGATAGTTGATTTTTTAGAGGAATTAGACATAAAGGTTGATAGGCTAGCTAAAACAGGAGTAGTTGCTCTGTTGGATTGTGGAGAAGGACCGGTGATTGCCTTAAGGGCTGATATTGATGCTTTACCGATTGAAGAGAAGACTGAAGTTAGTTACAAGTCGAAGGTTAAAGGTATAATGCATGCTTGTGGACATGATGGACATACTGCAATACTATTGGGAGTAGCTAAGGTATTGAGTAAGTTTAGAGATAGGTTAAAGGGAAAGGTTAAATTTATCTTTCAACCAGCTGAAGAAGGACCAGGGGGGGCTTTCCCCTTAATTGAGGCAGGAGTTTTAGAAGGACCAAAGGTTGATAATATCTTTGGACTACATATAGAGGAGTCACTTCCTACTGGGACTATAGGGATACAACCTAAGGTAGGGTCAGCAGCAGCTGATGAAATCGATATACTAATCAAAGGGAAGGGAGGACATGCTGCAGCACCACATCAGGGAGTAGATGCAATTATTACTGCAAGCCAAGTAATAACGGCTTTACAGACTGTTATTAGTAGGCAGATTAATCCCCAGAAATCAGCGGTAATAAGTTTAGGGACTATTAATGGTGGATATAAAAGAAATGTTATTGCTGATGAAGTGAAGGTAACAGGAACGGTTCGGACAACTGACCCAGATTTAAGGAAGATGATGCCTGAAATGATAGAACAGATTATCAAAGGCATTACCCTAAGTCAGAGGTCTGATTATGAGCTTGATTATAGGTTTGGTTATCCAGTATTAATTAATTCTACAGAATTAGTACAGGAGGTTAAAGGGGCTATAGGTTCAATACCCTATGTTGACGATATTAAGTATATCTTAAGATCTTCAATGGGGGCGGAAGATTTTGCTTATTACTTAAAAGAAGTTCCTGGTATCTTTTTTAGATTAGGGGCTGCAGACCCTCAGGAAGATTATTATCCTGGGCATCATCCTAAATTTAATTTTGATGAAAAAGCATTAAAGATAGGGGTGGCACTTTTTGTCTATATTACTTTAAATAGAATAGAGGAGTAATGCCACTATTTATAGAATATATCAATTAGATACTGACTTTAGAAGATTTGATAATTATTATAGAGTTTAAATAAGTTGAAGAATATTAAATTTTCTAGTGAAAATTACGGAATATATAGCTAAATATTGACTAAGATGATTAATACAGCATTTAGTAGCTAGTGGTAGGTAATTAGTAAAGCTATTTGCTATTGACTTATTACTAGTTACTTATCACTGTCTTAACATAGCAATTTGGAAGAAGGAGGTTATGAAGTTGAAGAGATATTTGTTGGCTTTTGTTTTAGTTATAGCAGTATTATCTTCGAGTCCAATTGAAGCAGAAGAGATATCTGCTAAGAGTTTGTTAGCAGATGTAATATCTCAATTAGAGCAAGTAGAAGACTTTAAAGGGACAATTGTATCTAAACTATATTTAGGTGAAGAAGTAATTGATTATCGCACACAAGTGATGAAATCTAAAACTAGGTTTATGAGTAATAATTTAAGTGATAATAGTCAATTAGAATCAGAAGAGAATAAATTATTAAACTCTATTCCCTGGATTTATTTGCCTCCAAATTATAATATTTTAAAGAACTCCCTACCTTTAGAAGGGCAATTAGATTACCAAGAACCCTTAGATAAGCTTAGTAATTTATATAATGTAGAATTATTAGGTGAATCTATTGATGGTGAGCGGGAAGTTTATATTATCCAATTAGAGAATATGCTTGCAATGCAAAGAATATTTGTGGATAAAGAGTATAAGACTATCTCTAAAATCGAAATCTTTAATGGGGCTAATATTAGGTTGGCTACTATTAATTATAGAGATATTAGTTTATTTGATTCTAATATCTGGTTACCAGCCAAGATAGTGGTTAGTGATGGTAGAGGAAGGCTATTAATGGAGGTTATTTATCAAAACTGGGGTATTAATGTTGGGTTGACTGAATTTGATTTTGCTAAAGGTTTTGATACAGATTATCAGACTAAAATTAAGCAGCTTAAAGAGAAGATAAAAGAGCAACGGGATAATGATAAGTTGCATTGGCTATTGAGTGATTTATATGTGAAAGATGGTAATTTAGAAGAAGCTGTCAACAGTTTACAGAATGCTATTAGGACAAAAGATAGTATAGAGTATAGAAAGAAGCTAGTAGAGATATATCAAATGCAAGGAAAATATAGAGAGGCTTTAGGTGAAGTTAGAGTAGCGCTGCAATCAGCTTATAATGATGCAGAGCTAAACTATCTATTAGGTGAGGTACAGTTACAGTTAGGTAGAATTGATAATGCTCGTCATTCTTTAGAAAAGGCAGTCGATTTAGATCCGAAGAACACTCTTTATTTAGAAAAGCTATTCTGGGTCTATAGTAATTTAGCTGAAGAATCTGGCAAATATATGCTAGAGCGGGCTGAAGGTGTAGCAGAGAAATTAGTTAAGTTAGAACCTAAAAATAAGAGCTATAGAATCTATTTAGCTGATATATATCTTGAAAAAGGTGAAGAATTTAAGGCTTATCAAGTCTATTCTAAAGCAGTTGAGTTAGCTCCTGAGGATACTTGGGTTTACATCAAACTGGCTCAATTTTATGACAAGATAGATAAAGATAATAAGGCTGAGGAATTATATGAATATATCGTCTACTTAGATGATTCCTTAGAAAATCAAAGGCGTTTGGCTGACTTTTATTTTGAAGAAGGAAAGTATGAATTGGCTTTAAAAGAGTATAAAGTTCTGCAAAGTAGAAGTGCAGGTAATTTGAATTTGAAATTTAAAGTGGCAGAAAGTTACTTAGCTACTGGGGATAGAGAAAGAGGCTTAGATATCTTTAATAAGATTTTAGAAGAGAATAGTTTTGGAGAATTCTATTTACAGATAGGAGATATAGTGAAGCAGTATGACCTTGATTCAGCAATTGATATCTATCATTCTGCATTGAAAAAAGAAGGTCTATTAACAGATGAAGAGATAGAGGAGATTTATAGACGTTTAGGGTATATCTACTTTGAGGAAGAAGACCAAAAGAAATTAAATAAGTTAGATCAACTATTAGAGATTGACTCTCAAATGAAAATATACCAATTATTGGGTAAGTATAAGTTTTCAGCTGGAGATTTAGAGAAGGCTATCTCTTATTTTAAACTAGCACTGGACCGACAAGATAATGTAGAGAATCATTATAATCTGGCTTTAGCTTATCTAATGGTTGATCATCTTGATTTGGCTAGGCAAGAAGCAGAAAAGATAGCAGAGATAGAAGAAGGGACTATAGGGGCAGAGATATTAGAATTAATTGATAGAGTAAGTAGTTTACAGAAGGAATATAAAGATATCTATGTACCAGGAAGAATCAATCGTATCAAAGGTGATAGGTTACGCCAACAAGGTAAGTTGATTGAGGCTTTATTTAGGTACAGAGAATCTATCTTTGAAAATTATGATTATAAATTACCATACTTTTATGTAGGTCTTATCAGTGCAATTAGAGAGGATAATCTACAATTAGAGATGGCTAAATCTGTGTTAGAAGGAGAAGAACTTAAACTATTAAAGGATTTATTAATTCATATAGAAGACATGAATAGGTTTTAAACCTTTAGCTACTAGCTATTAATAGCTAGTAGCTAATTTTTATTTGGATAAATTTATAGTAAATCTACTTGTATTTGATAGTTAATTAATGATATTATCTAGGGTAGTATTCCGTTAGAATTAAATAAGCTATCTTTTATTAGGATAGACTAGATGAAAAGTGAAGGAAAAAAAACATATGTGGAGAATGAAGTTATTATAAAGTTGTTATCTATTAGACAGATAGAGGAGATTTTAGATAGTTTTTATGATCTATTGGATAGCAATATAGTAAGTTAATTATAATATAATAAATAAAGAGGTGGAATTTAATAATGATTAAGATTAATACAAGCAATCCCGAGGAAACCTTCAAGGTAGGAGAAGAATTAGGAAAGAAATTAGCACCTGGAGATATTGTTTGTTTACAAGGGGATTTAGGAGCTGGCAAGACTAGCTTAGCTAAAGGAATTTGTGCAGGGTTAGGGGTTAAAGGTGATATCACTAGTCCAACTTATACTATTGTCAATGAATACAGAGGTAAGTATAAGGTTAACCATATGGATCTTTATCGTATTCGCCGAGAGGATGAATTGTTTGATTTAGGATTTGAAGATTACTTATATGGTGATGGTGTTACTATTATTGAATGGCCTGATAAATCAGGCTCATTGATGCCTGACCAATATTTAGATATTAATTTGAGGGGAGAAGGAACTGACAGGGAGATTCGGATCATCCCCCAAGCAAATAAATTTATTGAATTGATGGCGGAGTTGAAAAAAGATGTTGACGTTAGCAATCGATAGTTCTACAAATACAGGAAGTATAGCCTTAATTTCTGAAGATGGTTTGATAGGTGAAGAGTTATTGAATTTAACTGATACTCATTCTCAGCGATTGATGCCTCAATTAGTCAACTTATTAGAGGGTTCGGGTTATGAACCTAAAGATTTAGAAGGGGTTGGTGTAGGATTAGGACCTGGTTCTTTTACTGGAATCAGAATTGGTCTAACTACTGCTAAGACTCTAGCTCAGTCATTGAAGATACCTATTATAGGTATCTCTACTTTAGAGGCTATGGCATATAATCTAAAGTATACTTCTGCCTATCTATGTCCAATGATAGATGGTAGAAGAGATAGGGTTTTTACGGTCTTATATAAAGGTAAAGGGTACTTAGAAGCAGAGAGCCAGGAGTCTTTAATTGCAATTGATGATTTGCTAAAAGAGTTAGTTGATATAGAGGAAGATATTTATTTTATTGGAGAGGTAGCCAATAAGTATAGAGATAAAATCATGGAAGAGGTTAAGGAACCTAGATTTGTGAGTTCTAGCTTCAACTTACCTAAGGCTTCAATTATAGGTGAGCTATCTCTAAAGAGGTTACTTGCAGGTAAAGAGGATAATCTATTTACCTTAACGCCTAATTATCTTAAGCGTTCACAAGCAGAGATTCAATGGGAGAAGAAGTATAATAAGTGAGAGGATGTAATTGGAGTTGAATAATTTAGAGATTAGACCAATGGTAACTGCTGATATCCAAGATATATTGATGATTGAAGAAGAATCCTTCAGTAGTCCATGGTCTAAAAATGCTTTTATGAGTGAATTGAAAAATCAGTATGCATATTATCTAGTGGCTAGTATAGGTGATAAATTAGTAGCTTATATCGGGGCTTGGCTAATCTTTGAGGAGGCCCATATTACCACCTTAGCTGTTGCTAAAGAGTATAGAAGGCAGGGAATAGCCACTTTGATATTAGAGGAATTATTTAAGGATGTTAGGGAGAATCAGATTAATAAAGCCACTTTAGAGGTGAGAGTCTCTAATCATAAAGCAAAAAAATTATACCTTCAGGAAGGCTTTGTAGAGGTTGGAGTACGCAAGAATTATTACAGTGATAATAAAGAAGATGCAGTGATTATGTGGAAACAACTTTAAGTGTAATGTGCAATTTATAGTATTTAGGGGGAAAAGAACTTCCCTATTTATCTTTTCCTGTAATTGATAATTTTAAATTAGTATATGGGAGGTGAATACATAATGTCAGATAGTTTTTTAACATTAGGAATTGAGAGTTCTTGTGATGAAACATCAGCAGCAGTAATTAAGGATGGTAAAGAGGTATTATCAAATGTGATAGCCTCTCAAATTAATTTACATCGGAAGTTTGGTGGGGTTGTCCCTGAAATTGCTTCTCGTAAGCATGTAGAGTTAATTAATCCAGTAATTGAGGATGCTTTAGAGGAAGCAGGGGTAGACTATGAGGAGTTGTCTTTGGTAGCTGTCACTTATGGACCAGGCTTGGTTGGAGGGTTATTGGTTGGAATTGCAGCAGCTAAGGCTATAGCTTATGCTCATAATATACCTTTAGTTGGAGTAAATCATATTGAAGGACATATTTACTCTAACTTTATCTCCCATCCAGAGATAGAGCCACCATTGCTCTGTTTAACAGTATCAGGAGGTCATACCGATTTATTATACTTTGAAGAGCTAGGTTCTTATCAGATTTTGGGTAGAACCAAAGATGATGCCGCTGGTGAAGCCTTTGACAAAGTAGCTAGAGTAATGGAGATTGGTTATCCAGGAGGACCAGCCATTGATAAATTGGCTAAAGAAGGAGACAGTCAAGCAATTGACTTACCTCGTCCATTAATCTATGATGATAATTATGACTTTAGTTTTAGTGGGCTAAAGACAGCTGTTTTAAATTACATAAATCAGAAGAAACAGAAGGGTGAAGAGGTTCCTCAGGCTGATTTAGCAGCAAGCTTCCAACAGGCGGTAGTAGATGTCTTAACAGCTAAAGTATTTAAAGCTGCCCAAGATAAAGGAGTTAAGAAGGTTCTATTATCAGGTGGTGTCTCTGCTAATAGTCATTTGAGAAGAGAATTAGAAGAGAAGCTAGATGAATTAGAGATTAAGCTATACTATCCTCAGCCAAAGTTATGTACTGATAATGCTGCGATGATTGGAACAGCTGTCTATTTTAAGTATCAACTGACTGGAGAGATAGCACCATATTCATTAAATGCAAATCCTAATCTTAAGTTAGGTTAAGTGGATCCTCCTGAATTTCAGGGGGATTTATTTATTACACTATGGGTATATTCAGACAGTAACGAGTGATGAGTAATAGGTGACAAGTTAAGTTCTTTACTGGTTACTCGTCACTATCGTTGAAAAAGGTGTGAATTATATGAACTATTCAGAACAGCAATTAGCTATATTATCAGCTCAAGAGAGTAATATCTTAGCAATTACTTCAGTATGTAATGTAAGATGTTTATTCTGTAGCCATCAAGGAAATCCTAGTGATATTAGAACCTTTTCTTCAGGTCACCGCTCTCTTGAGGAGATAGAAGAGATTATTGAATTTATAGATAAGGATAAGAAGATTGTAATAGGTGAATCTATTACCCGTATTTGTGAGGGGGAGCCCTTTACCCATCCTCAGATTATAGATATATTAAGATTATTGAGAAAGAAATTTCCTGAAACTTTAATTCAAATTACAACAAATGGTAGTAGATTGACTGAAGAAAATCTTAAATTACTAGAGAGCTTGCAGCCTATAGAAATCAATCTATCCTTAAATAGTAGTAGTTTAAGTGGAAGAGACAAGTTGATGAAGGATAGACGTGGTGAGGTTGTCTTAGAGGCAATTAAAAGGTTAAAGGAGCTAGATATCACTTATCATGGTAGTATTGTGGCTATGCCCCATATCACAGGGTGGAATGATTTGGAAGAGAGTATAGAGTATCTTGATACTTATCATGCGCAGACTATCAGAGTGTTCTTACCTGGTTATACTAAATATAGCCCTGAGAGTATGAAGTTTGACTTAAACTTGTGGGAAGATTTAAGAGAATTTATTAACAAATGTAGGCAGAAGTATCAGACTCCAATTACCTTAGACCCAGTTAAAATAGAGAGCTTAGCTGGAGTTGTAGTTGGTGTAATTAAGGATTCACCAGCTTTTGAAGCTGGTATTAAAGTTGGAGATATAATACTTGAAGTTGATGGAGAGAAGGTATTATCTAGAGTAGATGCTTTTAATCAAATTACAGAAAAGAGTAATCCCAAGGTTTTGATAGATAATGATGGCATTTCAAAGTTAATTGAGATTAAAAAGTCTTTGAATCAGAAATCTGGTTTAGTATTTGATTATGACTTGTCTCCAAGTACATTGCAGGAGATAGAAAGGGTTATCTCTAATTATAGAGCAAATAAGACTCTACTATTAACCTCTAAATTAGCAGAAGCTAGAATTAGATTAGGGGTCGAATTACTACAGGAGAAGAATCCTAATTTAGAGATAGATATATTGGTTGTAGAGAATAGATTTTTTGGTGGCTCTATCTTAGCTGCTGGATTATTGGTAGTTGATGATTTTAGAGAGGCTTTACAGGAATATAGAGATGGATTGGCGGAGATAGATTTAATTTTATTGCCAAAGATAGCCTTCAATTATTGGGGCTTAGATTTATTAGATAAAAATTATTATCAATTAGTAGAAGAGTTTGGAGTAGAGGTTGAGATTATATAAAATATTAATGTAAGTTAAGGAGTGAGTAGATTAAAATTACTGACTGTGGAGGGATTTAAATGAAAGTAGTTGTTATTGGTGCAGGTATGGTAGGAAGTGCAGTGGTTGGTGAACTTTTGGCTCATGGTGGGATTTCAGAGATTTATCTGTTGGATCTTGACCGTGATAAAGCAGAAGGAGAAATCTTAGATTATTCCCATACAACATCTTATAATTATAATCCAAGTGCGAATCTGAAGATTGGTGACTATCATCACTGTAAAGATGCTGATTTAATCATTATGACAGCAGGACCTAGTATCAAAAAAGGTGAAACTAGAATCGATTTAGCAGGAAAGAATGCTAAAGTTATGAGAGAGATAATGGAGAATATCACTAAATATACTAAGGATGCTATTATTATTCCTGTCACTAATCCAGTAGATATAGTTACTTACGTGGCAGCAGCAGAGTTTGACTATCCTCGTAACAAGATTATTGGTACAGGGACTATAGTAGATAGTGCTCGCTTAATGAGAATTATTGGTAATAAATATAATTTAGACCCTAAGAATATCTTTGCTTATATGTTAGGGGAGCATGGTAGGACCTCTTTTGCTGCATGGAGTATCTCTAATATCTGCGGTTATACTCTTGAGGAATTTATTAAGGTAAGAGGGTTTAATATTAAACTAGATAAAGATGCTATAGAAGAAGATACTAAAAAGATTGGTATGGAGGTCTGGAGGAAGAAAGGGTATACAAATCATGGTATAGCTGCTGGAGTTGGTAGAATAGTTAAAGCTATCTCTTTAGATGAGAAGTCTATTTTGCCAGTATCAGTTCTCTTAAAAGGGGAATATGGAATTGAAGATGTAGCTCTAAGTGTACCTTGTATAGTCTCTGAAAATGGAGTGGAAAAGTTATTAGAGTTTCCTTTACCTAAAGAAGAGATAGAGAAGTTGAGGTTTTCAGCTAAATCACTAAAGGATGTAATTGAGCAGATTTAAATTTAATGAGGAGTAGGAGTGAGGAGATATTTCTAAATCTACTCACTACTCACTACTCGCTTTTATTATTTAATTAGTCAATGATTGAATAGGTGCAGGAATTCTTCCTCCACGGTGAACAAATTTATCAGCTTTAAACTTACTTACCTTCATAATTGGAGCTTCTCCTAATAAACCACCAAATACTACCTCATCACCAACAGTCTTATTAGGTGCTGGAATGATTCTAACAGCTGTAGTCTTCTTATTAATCATACCGATAGCCATCTCATCAGCTGTGATTGCTGCAATTGTTTCCGCAGTTGTATCTCCTGGAACAGCAATCATATCAAGTCCAACTGAACATACACAGGTCATAGCTTCTAACTTCTCTAAGCTTAAGGCACCAACCTTAGTTGCTTCAATCATTCCTTGGTCTTCACTGACAGGGATGAAAGCACCACTAAGTCCACCTACTGAAGAGGATGCCATTGCTCCACCCTTCTTAACAGCATCATTTAATAATGCTAGTGCAGCTGTAGTTCCATGAGTACCACAATACTCTAGTCCCATGCCTTCTAAGATATTAGCAACACTATCACCGATAGCTGGTGTTGGGGCTAAAGATAGGTCAACTATTCCAAAGGGAATTCCTAACATCTCTGAAGCAGTCTGTCCAACTAACTCTCCCATTCTAGTGATTTTAAATGCCGTTCTCTTGATTGTATCTGCTAATTCGTTAAAGTTAGCATCAGGAATCTTCTCTACTACATTCTTTACTACTCCTGGACCACTTACTCCGATATTGATAACAGTTTCAGGTTCTCCGGTTCCATGGAAAGCACCTGCCATAAATGGATTATCCTCAGGTACATTACAGAATACAACAAGTTTTGCTGCTCCAAGGCCATCTTTGTCTGCTGTTAATTCAGCACATTTCTTGATAACCTGTCCCATCTCTAAAACTGCATCCATATTGATTCCAGCCTTAGTTGAAGCAACATTAACAGAAGAACAGACTCTATCTGTAGTTGCTAAAGCTTGAGGAATAGATTTAATTAGATTTCTCTCACCACTTGTATATCCTTTATGCACTAATGCTGAAAATCCACCTATAAAGTCTACTCCAACTTCTTTAGCAGCCTTGTCCAAAGTTTGAGCAATACTTGTATAATCGGTCTCTTTACAAGCATTAGCAACAATTGAAATTGGAGTAACTGAGATTCTCTTATTTATAATAGGAACACCAAATTTCTTTTCGATTTTATTAGCTACTTTAACTAAGTCTTTAGCTTTAGTAGTAATTTTTTCATAAATGTTCTTATTTAAGATCTCAATATCGGGATGAGAACAGTCCCTTAAGCTAATTCCCATAGTTATTGTTCTGATATCAAAATTCTCTGATTCAATCATCTTTACAGTCTCTAGAATTTCTCCAGTATTGAATAGCATCTATTCTCACCTCCTCATTTAGATACGATGCATATAACGGAATACTTTCTCATGTTGTAACATTATTTTAACCTCTAAGTCATTACCGATTGACTCTAACTCTTTGTTTAAACTTTCAAATCCATTAGTTAAGTCACTAACTTCAACTAACATAATCATAGTAAACAAATCATCTAATAATGTCTGGCTAATATCGATAATATTAGCATTATGTTCAGCCAAAGTAGCAGTTACTTTAGCAACAATACCAACTTTATCACTACCTAAAACTGTGACTACTGCTCTTTCATGTGAGTTATTATTATTCAACTTTGTTCCCTCCCTTGCATAAATATTAGATTAATCTATATATTATAGTATTTATTTTATAATGTCAATTAATTTATACTTAGTGACGATTAATGGAGAGTGATAAAGTAATAAGTGATGAGAAAAAGATTTTACTTGTTACCTGTTACTTGTCACTAAAAGTAGTTAATTTATAATTTTGAAGTATAAGTTGGGATTAGTTGGAGATAATAATCTAATGTGATTGATATCTAAGCAAGTAATATTGCTTAATAATGAATTAAATGTTTATTTTATGAGATATAGAGATTTAATTTAAGCTAATCAAATTAAATCTTTGAAAATAAATAGAAAAAAATCAAATTTAGACTTGATTTTATTGGGAAACTTAGTTATTATTAATTATGTAATGATTAGCACTCGAACTTAGTGAGTGCTAATAACAAAAAGTCATTCTATATTCAAATTACATACAAAGGGAGGGTTTTCAATGAATATTAAGCCGTTAGGCGACAGAGTGGTAATTAAAGCTGTAGAGAAGGAAGAAGTGACTAAGAGTGGTATCGTATTACCTGATACTGCAAAGGAAAAACCTCAACAAGGTGAAGTAGTAGCAGTAGGAGCAGGTAAGAAATTGGACAATGGAGAGGTTCTGGCTCCAGAGGTTAAAGCTGGTGATGTTGTTATTTATGGTAAGTTTGCTGGTACAGAGATTAAGCATGAAGGTCAAGAGTACCTAATCTTAAGTGAAAAAGATATTTTAGCTGTTATAGAGTAATAAATAATTCAACAATAATTAAAAAAGAGAATTATTTGTTACTAACGAATAGTTTTTGTCTTTAAACTGTGAGAGATAAATTTTAAGGAAAAATTATGAATAAATAATTTAGGAATATTTTAAGGAGGGTGACTACATAATGGCAAAGGAATTAAAGTTTGGTGAAGATGCACGCCGTAAATTAGAATCTGGTGTTAATAAATTAGCTGATGCTGTTAAGGTGACTTTAGGACCAAAAGGGCGTAATGTAGTATTAGAGCAAGGTTTTGGTGCTCCATTAATTACAAATGATGGTGTAACTATTGCTAAGGAGATTGAATTAGAGAATCCTTATGAAAATATGGGAGCTCAAGTAGTTAAAGAGGTTGCTACAAATACAAATGATGTAGCAGGAGATGGAACAACTACTGCCACTGTATTGGCACAAGCTATTGTAAATGAAGGTATGAAGAATGTAGCTGCTGGTGCTAATCCAATGGTTTTAAGAAAAGGAATTCATAAAGCTGTTGAAGCTGCTGTTGCTAGAATTCAAGAGATCAGCAAGCCAATTGAAGACAGAGATTCTATTGCTCAAGTAGCTGCTATCTCTGCTGCTGATGAAGAGATTGGTGAGTTAATTGCTAAAGCTATGGAAGAGGTAGGAAAGGATGGAGTTATCTCTGTTGAAGAATCCAAAACTATGGGAACTGACCTTGAAGTAGTAGAAGGTATGCAATTTGATAGAGGTTACTTATCTCCATATATGGTAACTGATCAAGATCAAATGGTTGCTGATTTAGAAGACCCATATATCTTATTAACTGATCAAAAAATCAACTCTATTAAAGATATGTTACCGGTATTAGAGCAGATTGCTCAACAGAATAAACCATTATTAATTGTTGCTGAAGATGTTGAAGGTGAAGCATTAGCTACATTAGTAGTTAATAGTTTAAGAGGAACTTTCCAATGTGTAGCTGTTAAAGCTCCAGGATTTGGTGATAGAAGAAAAGCTATGTTAGAGGATCTTGCTACTTTAACTGGTGCTCAAGTAATCACTGAAGACTTAGGTTTAAGCTTGGAAAATGTTGATGTTACTATGTTAGGTAGTGCTAATAAGGTAAAAGTTACTAAAGATGATACTACTATCGTTGATGGTGCTGGAGAGCAAGCTAATATTGAGCAAAGAGTAGCTCAAATTCGTCAACAGATTGAAAATACAAATTCTGATTTTGATCGTGAAAAGTTAGAAGAGAGATTAGCTAAATTAGCTGGTGGAGTTGCAGTAATCAAAGTTGGTGCTGCTACAGAGACTGAATTAAAAGAGAGAAAGTTAAGAATTGAGGATGCTTTAAATGCTACTCGTGCTGCTGTTGAGGAAGGTATTGTAGCAGGTGGAGGAACTGCATTAATTGATGTATTATCTGCATTAGATGAACTAGATTTAGCAGGTGATGAAGCTACTGGTGTAGATATCATTAGAAGAGCATTAGAAGCTCCTGTAAGATTAATTGCTGATAATGCTGGATATGAAGGTGCTGTAATTGTTGAGAAGGTTAAAGAGAAAGAGGTTGGAATTGGGTTTAATGCATACAAAGGTGAATTTGTAGATATGGTTAAGGCTGGAATTGTTGACCCAGCTAAAGTAACCCGTTCTGCATTACAAAATGCTGCTAGTGCTGCTGCTACATTATTAACTACTGAGACTGTAGTAGTAGAGAAGAAAGATGAAGATAATGCTGGTGGTGGAATGCCAGGAATGGGTGGAATGCCAGGAATGGGCGGAATGCCAGGAATGATGTAATTTAAGTTAATAAGAGAGGTCTCCAATTTAGGAGACCTTTTTTATTTTCTATAGATAAAAGATTTTCTAATATTTTTAATAAACTATTGACTTAGAGTAAACTCTAATGTGTATAATATAATTAGAAATAAGTATTTGGAGGTAAGTTAATGGGATATACAATTAGGCAGGTAGCTGAAATGGTTGATTTGACAACATATACACTTAGATATTATGAAAAAGAAGGTTTATTGCCATTTATTGAACGTAATGAACATGGTAATCGTGTATTTAAAGATTCTGATATTGAATGGATTCAGTTGGTCTGTTGTTTGCGAGATACAGGTATGTCTATTTCTGAAATAAAGGACTATGTAAATCTCTGTATAGAGGGTGATAAGACAACTGAACTGCGAAGGCAGATAATACTTGATCACAAACTTAAAGTAGAGCAGAAGATAGAGAAGATGAAACAATCTTTGGTTAAAATTAATAAGAAATTAAAGTGTTATAATGACCTTACTATAAGTGAAGAGACAGATGTATGTAATCCAAATTATAAGACAAATGAATGAAAAAGTTAGTTATTTTAACTTAGTATTTAAAGAGATACTAAATTTCATAGATTATCCTATTATCTTATATTTCTCTATAAACTCTTACTAAATATTTTACTTTCATCTCTTGGTGAAAGGTAGTATAATCAGACAATTGAAATGATTTATAAAGCTTTTAATTATATAATCCTCTTATCTATTTGTGTAGAAGGGTGTAGTAGGTGGTATTTGAGAGTTAGAGAGATAACTATTAAATATAGAAAAGGGTGATTAATAAAGATGATTTATAAAGAATATGGTAAAACAGGTAAGAAATTATCGGCATTAGGTTTTGGTGGGATGAGATTTGATACTAAAAATAAGAGTATTGAAGAGAATGCTCAAATTGTAAGAAGAGCCTCTGAACTAGGAATCAATTATTTTGATACTGCTCCTGATTATTGTGATAGTAAGAGTGAGATTATTTATGGTGAAGCCTTTAAAGATATGCCAAATGATTTTTATATCTCTACTAAGAGTATGGTAACAAAGGATCCAAGGGCTGATGATCTTCGGAAGCGAGTCGAGACTTCATTAAAACGGATGAATGTCGATAAAATTGACTTCTTACATATGTGGTGTATTCTGGACTTGGATATGTATAAACAGGTAATAAAGAAAGGTGGACCCTATGAAGGGGCTTTAAAATTAAAGGAAGAAGGGTTGATTGATCACCTTGTCTTCTCTACTCATGCCAATGGTGATGAGATTGTACAGATAATCAATGATGACCTCTTTGAAGGGGTATTGCTAGGATATAATGCTAGTAATTTTGCTTATCGAGAGAAAGGGCTTAAAGCAGCTTATAAAAAGGGATTAGGGGTAGTGACTATGAATCCATTAGGTGGAGGGGTAATACCTCAAAACCCAGATTTCTACTCTTTTATTAAGCAAAATCCAGAGGATAGTGTAGCTCAAGGGGCTTTGAAATTCAATATGGCTCATAAAGAGATTACTGTTACTTTAGCAGGGATTAACAATATTAAAGAGTTAGAAGAGAATGTAGCAGCAGTCAATTCTCTTGAAGAACTTACAGAGCAGAAGGTTGAGGAGATTAAATCTTATTTAAAAGAGAGATTAGATAAGCTCTGTACAGGTTGTGGATACTGTTTGGGCTGTCCTGTTGATATATATATTCCAGCTTATATGATGGCTTATAATGAAATGATTATTTATGATGATAAAGATATACTTGGGGATAAGGTAAATGGAAGGCGGAATTGGGGACCATTAAAGAGTAGACCAGAAAGTAGAGCAGAAAATTGTATCGAATGTGGATTATGTGAAGAGCAATGTACTCAGCATCTACCGATTATTGACCGCTTAAAAGAGTGTGCCCCTGTAGAGAAGTACTAGTTAATAAAATTTAAATGTGTCTTAATATATGGATATTGTGATACTTTTGAATTGACATTTAAAAATATTTTAAGGTTTTTAAGCTGAAAAAAATTCCTGTTTGAACGAAGCAAAAATTGAGCTAGGATTTAGAGTATTATAAAATTTTAATTTAGAGAGTCTAATAAGTGATAATACTCATTATTTTGATTGTTGAGTGAGTGGGCTTTGCCACGGAGGGTTCTAAGGATGAACCCATAGGTACATTTTTTCTAGACCTTTTGGTGACTTTTGCGGCAATGGCAAAAGTCACTCGGGAAAAAAGCTGATAAGCTTTCCCGAAAAATATTTTAATAATTTTGCTCACTTTTAAAAAGTGGAAAGTGTCGTAATATCCCCACATAATCTTGGATTTAAATTATAGATTAACACAAGAGAGAGTTTATTGATGTTTATATTAAAGGAGTGAGACTAATGACTTTAGAAGAGAAATATAAGAAATTAAAAGAGATTATTAAAGATTTAGATAGTGTAGCTATAGCATTTTCAGGAGGAGTAGACAGTACCTTTTTAAGTAAAGTTGCTTATGATGTTTTAGGAGAGAAGGCACTTGCTGTTACAGCTAGGTCATCAACTTATCCTGAAAGAGAGTTTAAAGAGGCTAAAGAGTTAGCAGAAAAAATTGGGATTAAGCAGGTTGTAATTGTATCAGAAGAGACAGACATAGATGGATTTGCTCAGAATCCACCAAACAGATGTTATTACTGTAAGCATGAATTATTTACTAAAGTAGAGGAAGTTGCCAAAGACCATGGAATAAAGTATGTTCTTGATGGCTCTAATCTAGATGATATTGGAGATTTTCGACCTGGAATGAAGGCAGCAGCAGAGTTAGAGGTAGTAAGTCCTTTAAAAGATGCGGAGTTTACTAAAGATGATATTAGAGCAGTATCTAAAGAACTTGGACTTCCAACTTGGAATAAGCCAGCCTTTGCTTGTCTATCTTCTAGATTTCCTTATGGTGAAGAGATTAATGTTGGTAAACTATCTATGGTTGAGCAGGCAGAAGATTATTTAAGAGATTTAGGTCTTAAACAATTAAGGGTTAGACACCATGGTGAGATTGCTAGAATTGAGGTTGCACCAGAGGAGAGGGAGAAGTTCTTTAGCTTAGATAAAATGGATGAAATCGCAAATAAATTAAAAGAGATTGGTTTTACCTATGTGACCTTAGATTTGGCTGGTTATAGGACTGGTAGTATGAATGAGGTATTGAGTAAAGAAGAGATGGAAGTTTAAATTTAGTGTAGTAGAGGAGGAGTAATAGTTGAAGAAAGAAGATATTAAGTCCATTTTAGAAGGTATAAAAGATGGTAACTTATCAGTAGATAATGCTATGGATAAATTAAATGATTTACCCTTTGAAGACTTAGGATATGCTAAGATAGATCATCATCGGGGATTAAGAAATGGTTATCCTGAAGTAATCTATTGTGAAGGAAAGTCTGTAGAGCATATCAAGGGAATTGTTACTAAGATGTTAGAGAGGAATAATAATGTTCTTGCTACTAGAGCCAATGATGAGATATATGAAGGTTTAAAAGAGGTTACTAAGGATTTGGAGTATTATAGTGCTGCACGGATTATTGTAGTCAAACAGCGAGAGATAGAGAAGACTGAAAGTAAGATATTAGTAGTGACTGGTGGAACTTCGGATATACCAGTAGCTGAAGAAGCAGCAATTACAGCAGAAGTGATGGGCAATAGTGTGGAACGACTCTATGATGTAGGGGTAGCGGGGATACATAGACTATTATCTAATCGTGATAAGTTAAATGAAGCCAGTGTAATTATAACTGTAGCTGGTATGGAAGGAGCCTTAGCAAGTGTAGTAGGAGGATTGGTTGATAAGCCAGTAATAGCTGTACCAACAAGTGTCGGTTATGGGGCTCATTTTAATGGTCTTGCCACCTTATTGGCTATGTTAAATAGCTGTGCTAGTGGAATTGGTGTAGTAAATATCGATAATGGTTTTGGAGCAGCCTATTTAGCTAATAGTATCAATCAGCAATTAGAAAGAGCAATGAAGGGCAGTAACTAGTGACAGGTAACAGGTGATAAATTAGTACTGGTTACTCGTCACTAGTCACTTGTTACTGAACTTAAGAAAGGAGTCTTAATTATGAGTAGGATATTATACTTTGATTGCCTATCTGGAATTAGTGGTGATATGATAATTGGAGCTTTACTGGATTTAGGGATAGACCAAAAGTTATTTTTGGAAGAACTAAGTAAAATAGATGTAGCAGGTTATGAGCTTAAGATAAAGAAGGGGCAGAAGAATGGAATTACAGGAACTGATTTTGGTGTTATTATAAAAGACCATCATCATAGTCATGAACATAATCATAAAGGTAAGCATCATCATGAACATAGAAGCCTTAATGATATAGAAGAGATAATTGATAATAGTAGACTTAAAGATAATATTAAGGATTTAAGTAAGAGAATCTTTAGATTAGTAGCTGAAGTTGAAGCTAAGATACATAACAAAAGTATAGCAGAGGTACATTTTCATGAGGTTGGAGCTATTGACTCTATTGTGGATATAATCGGTGCTGCTATCTGTATAAATTTATTAGAAGTAGATGAGATTTACTCTTCTCCTCTTCACTTAGGTACGGGGTTTGTAAAGTGTGCCCATGGGAATATTCCAGTACCTGCTCCAGCAACTTTGGAGATATTAGAAGGTGTCCCAGTTTACTCTAAAGGGGTAGAGAGTGAATTGGTTACTCCAACAGGTGCTGCAATAATTAAGACTTTGGCTAAGGAATTTAAGGCACTTCCAGAGGTGAGTATAGAGAAGGTAGGGTATGGGTTAGGAAAGAAAGAATTAGAGATTACTAATCTACTAAGAGTAGTCCTAGGTAAAAAAAAAGTAAAGATAATCTAGTAATACTAGAGAGTAATATCGATGATATGAATCCTGAAGTTTATTCTCATCTATTTCCTTTAGTCTTTAAAGAAGGGGCTTTAGACTTTTATCTGACTAATATTATTATGAAGAAGAATCGTCCAGGAATTAAGCTGAGTCTATTATGCCACAAAGAGGATGTTAAGAGATTTGAAGAGATTTTATTTAGAGAGACTACAACTTTGGGAATAAGAAAATATAAGGTAGACCGTCAAAAGTTAACTAGAAGGTTTATTAAATTTGATAGTCCATTTGGTGAGGTAACTATGAAGGTTGCCTATCAAAATGAAGAGATTTTAAAATATGCTCCAGAATATGATGAGTGCCAGAGGATAGCTAAAGAATACAATCTCCCAATCAAAGAAGTTTACCAGATAATAATAGATAGTTATAGAAATTCTTAAAAGAAACCCTAATGGGCTTACCCTGTGGAGCATTAAGATAAAAATAATTTTACTTCCGAAATGAAGTAAAGAATTTTTGGATTATAATATCATAGGGGAGGGTGTTTTATTGTGGAAAAGAGAGTTTTAGGTAGAACTGGTTTAGAAGTAAGTCTTCTTGGGTTTGGTGGATTTCATTTATTGGAGATTCCTACTGAGGAAGCAAGAAGGCTTTTAAATTATTATCTAGATCAAGGTGGAAATTATATTGAAACAGCAGCTGATTATGGAGATGGTGAGTCAGAAAGAAAAATTGGAGGGGTCATTGCTGAAAGGCGAGATGAGCTTGTATTAGCTACTAAAACCAGCTCTAGAGATAAAGCAGGGGCAAAAGACGATATAGAAAGAAGTATGAAGAATTTACAGACTGATTATTTGGATATTATATTTATGCATGCTGTAGGAACTTATGAAGATTTAGATAAGATATTAAGCTCTGATGGGGCTATGGAGGCTGTTAGAGATTTTCAAAAGTCTGGAAAGATTGGTCATGTAGCTATTTCTATGCATGGTCAACCTGATACCTTAATTGAGGCTATTAAAACTGGTGAGTTTGATGTGGTAATGGCAGCTTTAAATTATTTTGATCGTTTCAACTTTCCTAAATTAGAAGGAGAATTAATTCCTTTGGCTCAAGAGAATAATGTAGGGCTAATCTGTATGAAGCCAATTGCTGATGGTTTCTTATGGCGTTCTGCCAAGCAAGCTTTTAGATATGCCTTTTCCTTACCTGTCTCTATGGTAGTGACAGGTATGAATAGTGAAGAGATGGTCAAGATGGATATCGATTTTGCTAATAACTTCGTACAAATGACCAAAGAGGAGAAAGAAAAGCTATTTAAGGAGGCTTCAGAGCTAGGAGATTATATTTGTCGCCAATGTGGAAGTTGTGACAATGTCTGTTCTGAAGAAATTAATATTCGAGAAATCTTCAAGTTAGAAGGTTATTATGACCGCCAAATGCGTGATGGTAAGCCGCGTAATCCGGCAGATTTTGCTCTACGTGATAGATTAAGGTTCTGGTTTGGTAATCAAGAGATGGCTAGAGACTTATATAAGGAGATAGAAATTAAAGCTAATCAATGTAGTGAATGTGGCAAGTGTTTAGATGCCTGTCCTTATAATCTGCCGATGATTGATAAATTGAAGATGAGCCATTATAAACTAGGAGAAGATAATAGTCTCTTTTAAAAGAAGGTATTGGGGGAGTCCTCCAATACTTTTTTATTAAGAAAAATATGCTTTTTTAAAAGTATTTAATTATAGAGAGTGGGTGATAGTCCATTTTATTCCTAAAATCTTAAGATAATTGCTTATAGTCATATAGTAAAGTATATAATACTCTATTGACAATTTTTCTGAAAGATTATACAATAAAGATTGTTGATAATGATAATGGAAATCATTTTTGGAGTTGAGATTTAACTTTTTTATCTTTTTATTTTTTAGAATTACAAATATCTTTACTCTTAGCTGTAGTTAAGAATTATAATATTATAATGGGAGGGATAAAATGAAGATATCGAGAA
The DNA here is from genome assembly GCF_001693735.1 of Orenia metallireducens. Taxonomy (GTDB): domain Bacteria; phylum Bacillota; class Halanaerobiia; order Halobacteroidales; family Halobacteroidaceae; genus Orenia; species Orenia metallireducens. Next base: position 268,922 of record NZ_LWDV01000007.1, on the reverse strand, counting down.
GAAAATTTTTACAATGGACAGCAGCTTCAGCAGCTGCCTTGGGTTTATCGAAGTTTGATTTAGAGAGGTTAGATAATGTCGTTTTGGCTGCTGGAACTAAAGCACCAGTTATTTGGTTGCAAGGTGCTGCTTGCTCAGGATGTTCTATCTCTTTATTAAATTCAATTAAAGAGACAACAATTGATGATTTCTTATTGAATAAGGTTGATATGAGATATCATCATAATCTGATGACAGCAGCAGGAGATTTGGCTATATCTTCGATTGATGAGACTGCCTATGATCATAATGGAGAGTTTATCCTAGTAATAGAAGGAGGAGTTCCAACAGCTGACAATGGCGTTTATTGTGTGCTAACAGAAAGAGATGGTCAACCATGGACTATGCTTGATGCAGTAAATGAATTGGGATCAAAGGCTAAATATGTAATTAATGTAGGTACTTGTGCTGCCTTTGGAGGTGTTCCAGCAGCAGGACCTAATCCAACTGGTATCAAGAGGATAGATGAAGAGATTTTAAATGGCAAGACAAGAAATCCAATAATAAATCTTCCAGGTTGTCCAACCCATCCTAATACTATAATGAAGACATTGATTGATTTATTATTAAATGGTATACCTAAGCTAGATGGTGAGAATAGACCTGAAATGGTTTATAAAGATAAGGTACATAATAATTGTCCTTATAAAAGTAAGGATAATGCACTACAACTAGGAGATAAAGGTTGTTATAGTAGTTTGGGATGCATGGGACAGAAAACACCATATAATTGTCCACAAAGAAAATGGAACAATGAAGTTAACTGGTGTGTTGAGGCAGGTCATGGATGTATTGGCTGTGCAGAAAAGAGTTTTCCTAAATCACCATTTTATAAATTTGGTTAAAGGCTATTAAGATAGTAGCTGATATTAAAAACTTTAATTTTAGGGTAAATTAATAGTCACTTATTTTGTTATATTTCCAGCAATACTGTCTATTTATCTCAAAGATTAGATAAAATTCATCAAATCCATAACTTGACAGAATATCCATTAAATAAGTATAATTTTTATATGTGGATATATTCACATAGAATATCTGTCAAGGGGGTAAAAGGATGAAGATATCGAGAAGAAGATTTTTGCAATGGACAGCAGCTTCAGCGGCTGCCTTGGGTTTATCGAAGTTTGATTTAGAGAGACTAGATAATGTGGTTTTGGCTGCAGGAACTAAAGCACCAGTTATTTGGTTGCAAGGGGCAGCTTGCTCAGGATGTTCAATTTCTTTATTAAATTCGATTAAAGAAACAACAATTGATGATTTTTTATTGAACAAAGTTGATATGAAATATCACCATAATTTAATGACAGCAGCAGGAGATTTGGCTATTTCTACCTTAGATCAAGCTGCTATAGATCATAATGGTGATTTTATTCTAATAATTGAGGGAGGAGTTCCAACAGCTGATAATGGCGTTTATTGTGTGCTAACGGAAAGAGATGGACAGCCATGGACAATGTTAGATGCAGTAAATGAATTGGGATCAAAGGCTAAATATGTAATTAATGTAGGTACTTGTGCTGCCTTTGGAGGTGTTCCAGCAGCAGACCCTAACCCAACTGGTATCCAAAGAACAGATAATATATTATCAAATAAGACTATAAATCCTATTATTAACTTACCAGGATGTCCAACCCATCCTTATACAATAATGAAGACTATAATTGATTTATTATTAAATGGAATGCCTAATTTAGATTCAGAAGGTAGACCAGCATTTGCTTATGGGGAAAAAATTCATAGCAATTGTCCACGCCGAAGTATTGGTAAGGCATCTCAGTTAGGAGAGCTAGGCTGCTACAATGGCTTAGGATGTAAAGGACAAAGTAGCCAGTATAATTGTCCTAATATAAGATGGAATAACCAAGTTAATTGGTGTATAGAAGCAGGTCATACTTGTATTGCTTGTTCAATTCCTAGTTTTCCAGAATCACCATTTTATAAATTTGGTTAAATGCAACTATGTTGTATTTATATAAATTTATATATTAATCTTAAAAATCATACAAATAATACAAATACAATCAAACCCATAACTTGATAAAATATAAATAAATTAGTATAATTTACATGTGTAGATATATTAACATATATTATTTGTCAAGGGGGTAAAAGAGTGAAGATATCGAGAAGAAGATTTTTGCAATGGACAGCAGCTTCAGCGGCTGCCTTGGGTTTATCGAAGTTTGATTTAGAGAGACTAGATAATGTGGTTTTGGCTGCAGGAACTAAACCACCAGTTATTTGGTTACAGGGGGCAGCTTGCTCAGGATGTTCAATTTCTTTATTAAATTCGATTAAAGAAACAACAATTGATGATTTTTTATTGAATAAAGTTGATATGAAATATCACCATAATTTAATGACAGCAACAGGAGATTTGGCTATTTCTACCTTAGATCAAGCTGCTATAGATCATAATGGTGATTTTATTCTAATAATTGAGGGAGGAGTTCCAACAGCTGATAATGGCGTTTATTGTGTTTTGACTGAGAGAGATGGACAGCCATGGACAATGTTAGATGCAGTAAATGAATTAGGATCTCAGGCTAAATATGTAATTAACGTAGGGACTTGTGCTGCCTTTGGAGGTGTTCCAGCAGCAGGACCTAATCCAACTGGTATTAAAGATGTAAATAGTATTTTAAATAGTAATACTACTAATCCTATAATTAATCTGCCAGGGTGCCCAACTCATCCTTATATTATAATGAGTACAGTAATAGATTTATTACTCAATGGGATGCCAATTTTAGATTATAAAGGAAGACCAGAAACTTTCTATAGTAATGCGTTACATGATAGGTGTCCTTATGAATCAGGTTATCCAGAAGTTAAGGAGTTAGGAATGGAAGGATGTTATGAGGCGATAGGATGTAGAGGGCCAGAAACTTATGTTAATTGTCATACCTTAAAGTGGAATAATGAAGTTAATTGGTGTATTCAAGCTAATAATTTATGTATTGGGTGTGCAAGTGAGACTTTTCCACAGTCTATATTCTATAAAATAGGTACTAGTTATAGTGAAGATGATTAAATTTTATAAAAGATAAAAATAAAGGAGGATGAATTTTATGGCTAAAATAAAGATAGATCCAGTTACGAGATTGGAAGGCCATTTAAAGATAGAGGTTGAAGTGGATAGTACTAATACAGTAATTAATGCCCATAGTAGTGGAAATTTATTTAGAGGCTTTGAACAGATATTAGCAGGAAGAGATCCAAGAGATGCAATTCATTTAACCCAGAGAATATGTGGTCTTTGTCCAGTAAGCCATAGTATTGCTTCAGTAAAAGCAGTTGAAGATGCTTTTGGATATACTCCAACTGCTGACGCCTTATTACTAAGAAATTTAATCTTAGGTGGAAACTATCTATCAGATCATATTTTACATTTTTATCATTTAGCTTTATTAGATTATGCTCAAGGTCCATCACAGAGTCCTTGGCAACCAGGCTATAATGTCGATTATCGTTTGACTACTACAGAAAATGATGCAGTAATTAACAACTATATTAAGGCTTTAGAGATAAGAAGAAAAGCACATGAAATGACGGCTATTCTTTCTGGGAAGATACCTCATGTGATGACAGTAGTTCCAGGTGGTGTAACTGTGAAGTTAACCAGTACTGATATAACTAAGTTTAAAACTTACTTAAGTGAAGTTAAGAGTTTTATAGATAACGAATATATGAATGACTTGAACTTAATTGCTAATGCTTATGATGATTATTATTATATTGGTAAGGGTTCTGGTAACTTATTAACTTATGGTGTCTTTGATTTAGATAGTACTAATACCTTATTTAAGGCGGGTACATATACAAACGGGACTTATGGTAGTATGGACACTAACTTGATTAAAGAGTATACAAAGTATTCTTGGTATACTGATACTTCAACTAATAAACATCCACAAAATGGAGAAACTACACCGCAATATGGTAAAGCAGGAGCATATTCCTGGTTAAAAGCTCCAAGATATAATGGTGTAGCATATGAGACAGGGCCTTTGGCAAGAATGTTTATGAATAAAGAGTATACAAGAGGAATTTCTGTTATGGATAGACATATGGCCAGAGGTTTAGAAACTCAGAAGTTAGCTCAAGAGATGAGCTATTGGGCTGATTTATTATCAACTAATATGAATGCTTATAGTGAATTGACTCTGCCAGATTCTGGAGTAGGTTATGGATTAACAGAAGCACCTAGAGGTGCCTTAGGACACTGGTTAAACTTCTCTAATCAAAGTACAGATCATTATCAGGTGCTGACACCTACTTGTTGGAATGTCTCTCCACGAGATGATAATGGAAATATGGGACCATTGGAGCAGGCTTTAATTGGGGTAACTGTTCAAGATATCAATCAGCCAATTGAATTATTAAGAATAGTTCACTCCTTTGATCCGTGTACAGGTTGTTCAGTTCATATTATAGATGTTGAGAATAATATTAGAAAAGAATTTGTAGTTTCTACACCAAACCCTAAAGGAGCTTTTTAGTGAAAGCTATTGCTATTTTAGGTATAGGTAATCTATTATTAAGAGATGATGGAGTAGGAATACATGTGATCAATAAGCTAGAAGATTTAGATTTTCCAGAGAATATAGAGATAATTGATGGTGGAACCTCGGTCTTTGATCTTGTAGATGTTTTTGTCAAGAAGGATAAGGTAATTATAGTAGACTGTCTAAAAGGTGGTCACCAACCTGCTACTATTTATCGGATTACCCCTGAAGAAATGGGTGGCTATATTAGTGAAAGTTCCTCTTTGCATGATGTTCAAATTATGGATATCGTAAAGAAAGTAGAGCTGATGGGATATTCACCAGAGGTAGTGATAATTGGTGTTGAGCCTAAAGAGGTCTATTATGATTTGGAATTATCGCCAGAGATAAGAGCAGAGATTCCTACTATTATAGATATAGTAAAGAATGAACTTAAAAAAGAAGGTATAGGTGATTTTTAGTGCACGAGCTTTCTATTATGGCTGAAATTTTTGAAATTATAACGGATAATATTGCAGAGTATAATCTTAAGAAGGTTACTAAGGTAGAATTAAAGATTGGTGAAATGACCTGTGTAGAGGAGAGTGCACTGGAATTTGCCTTTGAAGCCTTTTCTCAAGATACTGTGGTAGAGAATGCAGAGTTGATTATCAAGAGAGTAGAAGCTACTGCAGAGTGTGAAAATTGTAAAGAAGTATTTAAAATAGACTATACCAATAAATTATGTCCAAAGTGTAATTTATTTAGTAGTAAAATAATCACAGGTAATGAATTATTACTTGATAGCTTGGAGGGTGAATAAGGTGAAGCAGATTGAAGTTAAGAAGAATATTCTAGCAAATAATGATCAAATAGCTGATGAGAATAGAAAGTTGCTTCAAGAAAAAGGAATATTTACTATCGATTTAGTAGGATCACCAGGAGCTGGAAAGACTACTTTATTAGAACAGATTATCAAATCATTAAAAGATAAGATTAATCTAACTGTAATAGAAGGTGACTTATATACAACTAAGGATGCAGATAGGATAGAGGCTTATGGAACTCAAGTTATCCAAGTTAATACTGGAGGAGCATGCCACTTAGAGGCTAATATGATTAGAGAGGCTATGAATCAGATAGACCTTGATGGGGTAGATTTATTGGTGATTGAGAATGTAGGTAATCTAGTATGTACTGCTTCCTATGATTTAAGTGAGGATATCAAAGTAACTGTATTAAGTATAACTGAAGGAAGTGATAAACCATTAAAGTATCCTGCTATGTTCCAAAAATCAGAGGTATTGATAGTCAACAAGGTTGACTTATTGGAATATACAGATTTTTCAATGGAGGATTTATACAAAGATATTAAATCCTTAAATCAGGGTATTAAAGTCTTTGAGGTCTCTGCTAGAACTGGTCAAGGGATTAATGAGGTAAGTAGTTATTTAGAGAAGAGAGTTTTAGAAAGAAGAAAAGCTTAGTTTATATATTATTAACTCTGATAGGAGATGTAGATAAGTTGGAGCAATTAAGAAATTATATAAATGTTGAAGGTATAGTACAAGGGGTTGGTTTTAGACCCTTTGTCTATAACTTGGCTGCTAAATATAATCTAAAGGGGTGGGTCAGTAATACTACTGAAGGTGTAAAGATTGATATTGAAGGTAAAGTAATAGATATTGATAATTTTAAGATTGACCTTCAATTTCAAGCACCACCATTATCTAAGATAGATAAGATAAGAGTTGAGGAACTACCCTTTAAAGGATATGAGTCTTTTACTATCAAAAAGAGTAAAGATAATAATAGAGTTCTAACCTTAATCTCTCCTGATGTATCAACTTGCTTTGATTGCAAGGATGATATTGAGGATATTAATAATCGGCGCTATAAGTATCCATTTACTAACTGTACTAATTGTGGACCTAGATTTTCGATCATTAAGAGTTTGCCCTATGATAGAGCTCAGACTACTATGAAGGATTTTGAAATGTGTGGAAAGTGTAAAGTAGAGTATAATAATCCTAAAGATAGAAGATTTCATGCTCAACCAAATGCTTGTCCTGAATGTGGTCCAAAGCTTTGGCTGACTGATGACTTAGGTAATAAAGTAGAGGTTGAAGAGCCTTTGAAGAAAGCAACTAATCTATTAAAAGAAGGCAAGATTATAGCTGTTAAAGGATTAGGGGGATTTCATTTAGTCTGTAATGGTAAAGATAAAGAGGCTGTTGAGAAGTTACGTAATAGAAAATTAAGACCTGATAAGCCCTTTGCTGTAATGATGAAGGATATAGAGGTAGTAAGAGAGTACTGCTATGTCAATCAACTTGAAGAGAATATCTTAGCAGGGATTAGAAGACCTATTTTATTATTAGATAGAAAAAATGGTAATTTGGCTGATAATATAGCTCCTAATAGTAATAAGTTAGGAGTAATGCTTCCTTATACTCCATTACATAATCTATTATTTGATCAAGGGTTAGAGGTATTGCTAATGACCAGTGCCAACCTTAGTGGACTTCCAATAGAGTATAAAAATAAAGATGCCATTGCTCGTCTAGACAAGGTTGTTGATTATTTCTTATTACATGATAGGGATATCTTTTTATCAGTAGATGATTCAGTCTCTAGAGTGATATTGGGTAAAGAACGCTTGATTAGAAGGTCTAGAGGATATGCTCCGATTCCTTTCAAAGTTGATGGGTTAGTCGAGAGTCTAGCCTGTGGTTCACATCTAAAAAACACCTTCTGTATTGCTAAAGGGGGATTTATTTTTTTAAGTCAGCATATCGGTGATTTAGATAATCTTAATACCTATAATAATTTTAAGAAGAATATAGAGCATTTTAAGAAGATTTATAAGCTTAATCCTAAAGTAATTGCCCATGATCTACATTTAGGTTATCTTTCTTCTGTTTATGGACAGAATGAAGCTGGTGTAAAGGTAGGTGTACAGCACCATCATGCCCATATAGTAAGTTGTATGGTTGAGAATGATATCTCTAAAAAGGTTATTGGTCTTGCTTTTGATGGCACTGGTTTAGGTACTGATGGGAATATCTGGGGAGGGGAGTTTTTAATCTGTGACTATGAGGGTTTCACTAGAGCAGCTCACTTAAATTATGTTAATATGCCTGGAGGAGAACAGGCAGTTAAAGAACCATGGCGGATGGCAATTAGCCATTTGTATAAGGTAGGTGAAGTTGATATAGACTTATTTAAAAGAGTAGATAAACTGAAGATTAAGAGTGTCTTAAAGATGCTAGAGTATAATCTAAACTCTCCTTTGACCTCAAGTATGGGCAGATTATTTGATACAATCTCTGCTTTAATTGGATTAAGGCAAGAGATTAGTTATGATGCTCAGGCTGCAATTGAGTTAGAAGTTATAGCTGATAGGAAAGAAGAAGGAGTTTATCGTTATCAGATTGAAAATGACAATGGAAACTATATAATCAATACTAATCAGATTATAAAGGATGTAATCATAGATATAAAAGATAAGGTAGATATGAGTATTATAGCTAAACGCTTCCATAATACTATAATTGCTCTTTCAATAGAGATCTGTAAGCTGCTTAGAGATAAGTATGAGATAAATCAAGTTGCTTTAAGTGGTGGAGTATTTCAAAATGAAATTATCTTAAAAGGAATTTATGCTGGGTTAAAAAGAGATGGCTTTAAAGTATATACCCATGCTCAAATACCTTGCAATGATGGGGGATTGGCTTTAGGACAGTTAGTAGTTGCCAATTATAAGAGGAGGAATAACTAATGTGTGTAGCTGTACCAGTAGAAGTAATTGAAGTATCAGATTCAGAAGCTACTGTTGACTTTGGAGGAGTAAAGAAGCAGGTTAATATTCTCTTAGTACCTGATGTAGAGGTTGGAGATTATGTATTACTCCATTCTGGTTGTGCAATGCAGAAGCTTGATAAAGAGGAAGCTGAGAAGACCTTAGAGTTATTTAGAGAATTAGCTGAGCATGAGTAGAATCTGGAGGTATTTTTAATGAAGTACTTAGAAGAATTTAGAGATGTAGCAACAGTTAAGAAAATGTTATATAAGTTGAAGCTAGAGAGTAATAAAAAGATTAAGATAATGGAAGTCTGTGGAACTCACACTATGGCAATCTTTAGAACAGGGATTAGAGACCTATTGCCAGATAATATCGAGCTAATCTCTGGACCTGGTTGCCCTGTCTGTGTAACACCTCAGGGTTATATAGATACAGCAATTGAATTATCTAAAAGAGAAGATATAATAATAACAACTTTTGCTGATATGATGAGAGTACCTGGGACTGATAGTTCTTTGCAGAAACAGAAGGCTTTAGGTGCTAATGTTAGGATGGTCTATTCTCCCCTTGATGCAGTTAAGATTGCTCAAGATAACCCTGATAAAGAGGTTGTTTTTCTGGCTATAGGTTTTGAGACTACCATTCCTACGATTGCATTGAGTGTCAAGAGAGTAGAAGAGTTAAATCTAAATAATTATTCTATCCTTCAATCTCTAAAGACTATGCCTGCTACTATGGAAGGTCTGGTCTTAGACGAAGAGATAGAGATTGATGGGTTTATCTGCCCTGGTCATGTTAGCACTGTTATTGGAGTTAAGCCCTATGAATTTTTAGCAGAGAAATATGGAGTTCCAGCAGTAGTAGCAGGGTTTGAATCTGGAGATATTGTCTTTGCCTTATATAAACTATTGAAGATGATCCAAGATAGAGAACCTAAAATTGAGAATGTATATAGTAGATTAGTAAAGTATGAAGGTAACCAATCAGCTATTAATATTATCTCTGATATATTTGAAGTTACAAATAGCCAATGGCGAGGTCTTGGAGAGATAAAAGGTTCAGGATTGAAGCTTAGAAATGAATATCAGAACATTGATACAGAGATCAAGCTTGGAATTAGCATATCTCGAGAGAAGAAACTTAAGGGTTGTATATGTGGTGAAGTACTTAAGGGGAAGAAGACCCCTTTAGAATGTAAATTATTCTCTAAAGCATGTACCCCAGTAAATCCAATAGGAGCATGTATGGTCTCTGAGGAAGGAACCTGTGCTGCTTATTATAAATATGGAAAGAAATAAGATAGGATTAGTAGTAATAGGAGGGAAATAGATGGATGTAATTACTTTAGCCCATGGTAGTGGTGGAAAGCTAACCCATCAATTGATAGATGGCATTTTTCAGCAGTATTTTGATAATGAAATATTAGGGCAGAAGAATGATTCAGCATTACTACCAGAGGTAAATGGGAAAATAGCTGTAACTACAGATTCCTTTGTTATCAATCCAATATTCTTCAATGGTGGGGATATAGGTAAGATATCAGTTTGTGGTACAGTCAATGACTTAGCTATGAGTGGGGCTAAGCCTTTATATTTAACAGTAGGTTTTATTATAGAGGAAGGATTGGCTATTGAAGATTTAAGAAAGATAGTTAAATCTATAGCTAAGACTGCTAAAGAGGCAGGAGTTAAGATAGTAACTGGTGATACTAAGGTGGTAGAACAGGGAAATGCTGATAAGATTTATATCAATACCACTGGAATAGGAGTAGTTACAAGAGATATTTATATTGGTGGAGAGATGGCAGAGCCTGGAGATAAGGTAATTATCAATGGAACTTTGGGAGACCATGGAGCTAGTATCATGGCACAAAGAGGAGATTTAGACTTTGATTTCTCTACGGAGAGTGATTGTTGCTTATTGAATAATCTGATTGAAGATATTTTAAATACCAGTAATAATGTAAAGGTATTAAGAGATCCAACTCGAGGAGGTTTAGCAACTACTTTAAATGAGATAGCTAGTCAGAGTCAGGTTGCTATCGAGCTTGAAGAAGAACAGATACCTATCAAAGCAGAGGTAAGGAGCTTATGTGAAATCTTAGGAGTTGACCCCTTATATCTAGCTAATGAAGGTAAAGTAATCGTTATAGTGTCAGAAGAGGATGTAGAGAAGGTATTAGAAGTGATGAGAAAGAATCCAATGGGGGAAGATGCCCAAATAATTGGAACTATAGTAGATAGTAATGATAGTAATGTTTATCTAAAGACAGGACTGGGAGGAACTCGTATCTTAAATATGTTAGCTGGAGAGCTATTACCAAGAATCTGTTAATATTTAATGCTAAATAGATTATATTCTTATAAAAGGAGGTGAAGCCGATGCTAGGGATAGGCATTCCAGAATTAATATTAATTTTAGTAATTGCATTAGTTATTTTTGGTCCTAGTAAGTTACCTGAAATTGGTGCTGCGATCGGTAAAGGGATTAGAGAGTTTAAAAAGGCAACATCAAATATTGAAGAATCTATATCAAATACTGATGAAGATAAAGAATAGCTAATTTCTTAAATTATACCTGTTATAACAGGTATAATTTATTTTATACGATTATATTTTAAAGATGGGAGAAGATTTATGGAAGATATGCAGATGTCTATAATTGAACATTTAGCAGAATTAAGAAAGAGAATAGTAATATCTATTGGAGGGTTAATATTCTTTTCAATATTGGGTTATTCTTTTATAACAGATATATTAAAAATCTTTACTAAACCAGTTGGTAAAGATCTAGTCTATTTAGTACCAACAGAGGCCTTCTTTACTCAGTTAAAGCTTTCCATGTTTGTCGGTTTCTTATTGGCATTACCAATAATTCTTTATCAAATTTGGAGGTTTGTGCTGCCAGGTCTTAAAAAGGAAGAGAAGAGATACTTACTTGTTCTAGTACCTCTATCCTATATATTCTTTCTGATTGGAGTAGCCTTTGCCTTTTTTATAGTAATTCCTTTTGGAATTAAATTCTTCTTAGGATTTTCCTCTGATGGTTTAGAGGCTATGTTTTCATTGAATAAGTATATCTCTTTTATTATCAAAATTTTAATTCCTTTTGGTATTATTTTTGAACTACCATTATTAATAACACTATTAGTAAAACTAAATCTCATTACATCTAATTTTTTAAAAAATAAACGTAGATATGTAATTGTAAGTATATTTGTCTTATCAGCTATCTTGACACCACCAGATATAATATCTCAAGCTATGATGGCAGTACCATTGATTTTTCTTTATGAGTTTAGTATTGTTGTTGCACGGATAATAGAATAATAAGATATTTAAGAATAGAGATGCTTATTATAAATTAGGGAAGATAATAGTCTATTTTAAATAAAAAGGTGTTGGGGGGATAGCCTCCGGCACTTTCTTTATTAAAATATTTAAAGTTTAAGCAGGAAGAGAATATCAATTGTCTAAATAATATTTAGTAACACAAAAATAAAATTTGTGCTACTAAATTCTAGTCAGCTATAATATAAATTTAGATATGAGGTGATTTATGTCTGAATTAGTACGTTTTGGAGTTTCTATTGAAGAGAAATTATTAGAGAAGTTTGATGAGATGATAGAAGGTAGTTATAATAATCGTTCCGAAGCTATTAGGGATTTGATTAGAGATAAGATTGTTGAGGAGAGATGCCAAGATAGTGAGGAAGAGGCAGTAGGTTCACTGACATTAATCTATAATCATCACCAACGGGGCTTAACAGATAAGATGCTTAAATTACAGCATCACTATCACCATTTATTTAAATCTAATCTACATCTCCACCTATCCCATGATTATTGTTTAGAGGTGATTGTGGTAGAGGGAAAGACTGAGGAGATTGAGGATATATCTAAGAAGTTGATTGCTTTAAAAGGGATTAAGCATGGAAAGCTTACTCTTACGACAATTGAATAGATTTTATAAATAAGGAGAGGGTAAAATGCATATACCAGATGGTTTTTTAGATTTAAAGACCTGTATAGGAACCTATTTGGGTACAGCAGGAGCTTTGAAGTTTAGTTTAGATAAGCTTAAGAATAATTTTGCTGAGGAGAAGATTCCCTTATTAGGCTTATTAGGTGCCTTTATCTTTGCAGCACAAATGATTAATCTACCGATTGCTGCTGGTACTTCTGGTCATTTATTAGGTGGGGTATTGGCTATGCTGGTAGTTGGTCCTTGGGCTGCAACTATAGTAATTACTGCTATCTTAGTGATTCAGGCTATCTTCTTTATGGATGGTGGGATTACTGTGTTAGGGGCCAATATCTTTAATATGGCTGTGGTTCAAGTCTTTGCGGGATATGGACTCTATATTGCCTTGCAGAGGATAACTAAATCTGCTAAGGTGAGTGTATTTTTAGCAGCATTTTTAGCAACTGTAATCTCAGCGGCTGTTGCAGCATTGGAATTGGCTATCTCTGGAACTATTGCTTTGGATTTAGTCTTACCTACTATGATAGGCTGGCATCTTTTAGTAGGTCTGATTGAAGGGACGATCACTGTCTTAATAGTAAGTTATTTAGAACGGGTTATTCCAAATAGATTAGAGCTGTTAAATTATAGGGTAGGTGATTGTGGTGCTCACTAACAAAGTTTTCTTGTGGATTGTTGGAGTTATCTTATTGTTAGCTTTCTTTAACTCAGTTTTAGCTTCCTCCCATTCTGATGGCTTAGAGAGGGTGGCAGAGGATTTAGGTTTTATTGATTATGCCAAAGATAGTTTTTCTATATTCTCTGATTATCAGCTACCGATAGGCGATGGATTAGTTGCAACAGGATTAGCAGGACTTTTAGGTGTAGGGCTTACATATATGACTTTAACTTTGCTTGCTAAAGGGATTATAAATAAGAAGGTAGTCAAGCAAGATGAGAATTAAGGCTAAGAATAGAGTACTTATCTACTTAATAGGAGTCATACTAATTTTGCAAATTAGTAATCTAGAGTTATTGATTGGATTATTAAGCATATTAGTTGTTATAGCTCTCTGTAATAAATCATCCAAGAAGGTATGGCAGAGGTTCTATTTTGCTATACCTTTTTTTCTAACCATTATAGTTTTAGGATTCTTTCATACAAAGGGTTGGCAATTTACTATTCAATTGAGTTTAAAATTCTTAATAATTATTATATTTAATATTAATCTGTTAAGTGATTTTAATGAGAATGACTTGATATTAGCAATGAAAGAGTTGAAATTCCCCAATTTACTTATTATCACAATCTTCTTCATCTTTAGATATCATAAAACCTTTAAGGCAGAGATGAATAGATTTATTCTAGCCCGTAAACTACGAGGAAGAAGAACAGAGAAGAAATTCTCTATAAAAGAATACTCTATACTGGCAGAAAGCATTGGGGCTGGAGTAGTTCGTTCAATTGATAAGAGTGATAAAGTTTATCAAGCGATGAAGCTGAGAGGACTAAATATAGAAACTTTGATTATAGAGGAAAGAGAGTAATTAAATGGGGAACTCTAGAATGAAATTTGGACGTTATAGATAGATAAAGCGACACTTTTAGAACTCACACCTCACCTTAACCCTCTTCTCCTCTGAGGAGAGGGAACAAGAAGAAAAAGCATTTCCCCCTCTCATTAGTTAAGGAGAGGGGGCTAGGGGGTGAGGTTGAAAGTATCGCAATATCCCCATTAAGCTTCACTTTACAATCACAAAAATATAGCATCTTAGGAGGAAATCAGTGAAAAGAAATAAAGAACTAATCTTAGAAGTAAATAAATTGAACTTCTCTTATGAAGATGAGCTATTTTTAAAGGATATTTCCTTCTCTATTAATAAGAATCAGCCTACTATATTTCTAGGAGCAAATGGTGCTGGGAAATCAACCTTATTCTTTAATCTGTTAAGAGTTTATTCTCCAGACACTGGAGAGGTCCTCTTTAAAGGAGAGGATTTATCTAAGATAGATGAAAAGATTGTTCGACAGAAGATGGCTTATCTCTTTCAAAATCCTGATGACCAGGTCTTTGCTCCAACAGTAGAAGAGGATATTCTATTTGGACCTAGGCAATTTGGGTTATCTATAGATGAAATTCAAAATAAGTTAGCAGAACTGGTGAATTTATTAAAGATAGAAAATCTTTTAAAGAAGAATCCCCATCATTTAAGTTATGGAGAGAAGAGAAGAGTTGCATTAGCAGGTGTTTTAATAATGGAGCCTGAAATAATCTTTTTAGATGAACCTTTAGCTTTTTTAGATCCATTAGGAGCTCAAACTTTAATTGAAATACTGGATAGGCTTATTGCAGAGGGTAAGACGATAGTTATAGCTACCCATGATTTGAATTTTGCGGCTGAATGGGGAGAGAAGTTTATAATTTTAGATGATGGTGAAGTGGCTGCTCAAGGAGGAGTGGAGATATTGAGAGATGGGATTACAACCTTTGCCAATACTTTACCAATAGTTAGTCAATTATTTAAAGGTTTGGTAGCAGATGAAGAGCTGCCTGTTAGTATTGAAGAGGGGCGTGAATTATTAAAAAAATTAGTAAAATAACTTTGATTAGTTTAAAAGAGTATAATTTTAGTAAAACTATTTTTAATCTTGACAACAGATTCAATGTAACTTATACTACAAGATATAGAAGACAAGAATGTAATAACAAATTTTTTGATTTCGTATAATTTCGAGGATAAGGCTCGATAGTTTCTACCGACTAGCCGTAAATTAGTCGACTACGAGATATAGTTATATTGGTATATTATATAATCTTGATTATGAGAATATCAATCTATCACTATATCTCAAGTTATAATCTTTTTTAGGTTATAATTTGGGATTTTTATTTATATATAGTTAAAGATTAATAAAATTGAGGGGGAAATTCCATGAGCCAGAATAGAAATCATGAGTTGATTTTGGTATTAGACTTTGGGGCACAGTATAGTAAATTGATTGCTCGTAGAGTCAGAGAATGTAATGTTTATTCTGAGGTTTTACCTTATAATGTTTCTGTAGATAGAATTAAAGAGTTAAACCCAAAGGGGATTATCTTTTCGGGGGGACCAGCTAGTGTATATGTAGAGGATGCTCCTTATGTAGATGAGGAGATATTTGAGTTAGGTGTACCGATTTTTGGAATCTGTTATGGAATGCAAATCATGTGCCATACTTTGCCAGGAGGAAAGGTAGAGAGAGCGGAGAGTCGTGAGTATGGACGGGCAATGATGCATGTAAAGAATAAGATGGATATCTTTACTGATTTAGGTGAAGAGCTTGAATGTTGGATGAGCCATGGAGATAGAGTAACAGAAGTACCAACAGGATTTGAGATTATTGGATATACGGAAAATTCTCCAGCTGCTGCTGTAGGAAATCAAGATAAAGGATTTTATGGTGTTCAATTCCACCCAGAGGTAGTACATACTCCAAGAGGAACGGAGATAATCAATAATTTCTTGTACAATGTATGTAAATGCCAAGGAGATTGGACAACCACTAATTATATTGAAGAGACTGTTGCTGAAATCAAGGAAAGAGTAGGAGATGCTCAGGTTATCTGTGGACTATCTGGTGGAGTAGATTCTTCAGTAGCTGCTGCTTTAGTCCATAAAGCAATTGGAGACCAATTGACTTGTATCTTTGTAGACCATGGTCTATTAAGAAAGAATGAAGGTCAAGAGGTAGAGGAGACCTTTACTAAAGAATTTGATATTAATCTAGTTTATGTTCATGCTCAGGAACGTTTCTTATCTAAATTAGCTGGGGTAGCAGACCCAGAAGAGAAGCGTAAGATTATTGGTAATGAATTTATCAGAGTATTTGAAGAAGAGTCAGCTAAAGTTGGTAATGCTAAATTCTTAGTACAAGGAACTATTTACTCTGATGTAATTGAGAGTGGAGGTAGTGAAGGTGCTTCTACAATCAAGAGCCACCATAATGTAGGTGGGTTGCCAGAGGATATGGAGTTTAAATTAATTGAACCACTACGAGAGTTATTTAAAGATGAGGTACGTGAAGTAGGTTCAGAATTAGGGCTACCTGATGAGATTGTTTGGAGACAGCCATTCCCAGGTCCAGGTTTAGGAATTAGAGTTTTAGGAGAAGTGACTGCAGATAAGCTAGAGATTTTAAAAGAAGCAGATTATATCTATAGAGAAGAGATTAAAAATGCTGGTTTAGGCAGAGAGATTTGGCAGTACTTTGCTGTATTACCTCCAATGCGTAGTGTAGGTGTTATGGGTGATGGACGAACTTACTGTTATACAATCGGTTTAAGGGCTGTTAAGAGTAAAGATGCAATGACTGCTGACTGGGCTAGAATACCTTATGAAGTATTAGAGAAGATTTCTACTAGAATTACAAATGAAGTTCCACAAGTAAATAGGGTAGTTTATGATATTACCTCTAAACCACCTGCAACCATAGAGTGGGAATAAAAAAGTAAGCCGAAAGGCTTACTTTTTTGTTCCACGAAGAGTTTTTTTGTTTTTAAAAAACTCGAAGGGGTTTATTAAAGCCGAAAGGCTTGTTTTTTATTGGTAAATTAATATATTTTATAAGAGATCATAGATTAAATTTTTAATTATTACTATATAATTTCTCTTTTTGCGGGGAATTGATAATAGATAATAGATTATAGAATTATTAATATATTAATGGGAGCTATTATTTTTAACTAATTTACCTTTAAGTAAGAAACTAAAGGGGGCTTAATCTATGAACTTAATCAAGAGAACATCGTTAAAGAAGAAGTTAGTAGCTATGATTATCGCTAGTATAGTACTATTATTAGGATCGACTTTAATTGTAGTAAGAACTGTAGTCAGTGAGAAAGCTAAGGATGTAGCAGTTATTAAGGTGAAGACAGATTTAGCCACAGGGTATGATATTATTGAACAGAAATTTCCAGGTGACTGGCGTCTTGAAGATGACAAACTCTACAAAGGTGAGGTATTAATGAATAATAATTTTGCCATTGTAGATTATATAGGCTAATTGACCAATGATACCGTAACTATCTTTGCTAAGAATAAGAGGATAGCTACCAATGTTAGAAAAGATGGAAAAAGGCAAGTGGGAACTTTAGTCTCTGAGGAAGTAGAAAGAAGAGTATTAGGAGAAGGCAGAAACTATTATGGAGAGGCTAATGTAGCAGGTCATCTTTATCAGACAGGTTATACTCCTATCAAAGATAATCAAGGAGAGATTATAGGAATTTGGTATGTAGGAGCTTCTAAAGAGTTTGTTAACCAGATGATTTCTGAGGTCTTTAACAAGGTATTGTTATTTAGTTTAATTATCCCTATATTAATTATAACTGCATTCTATTTTATTGTACTTAAATTATCTAAACCAATGATAGAGGCAGCAGACTTTGCTAATCAGATTGCTCAAGGTAATTTAGAGCTAGAAAATTTAGAGCTAAAGTCTGAAGATGAAGTAGGAAAATTAAGAACAGCACTTAATAATATGCTTAATAATCTAAAAGAGGTGGTTATTAATATTAGTGAATCTGTTGAGAATTTGACAGCCTCTAGCGAGGAGTTATCAGCAGCAGGAGATCAGATGGGTGAAGGTGCAGATCAAGTTACCAAATCTGTTATAGAGATAGCTACTGGAGCTGAGGATAATTCCTTACAGATTGAGAAGATATCTAATAGTATGGGGGAATTAAATCTAGAGATTGAAAGTATAGAAAATAAAACTAAGGATATGAACGAGATTTCTAATAATGTCTTAGAGGATGTAAAGCTAGGTAACCAAGCAATTGATCATTCTATTTAAATGATTAATAGAATGAAGATAAGTGCCCAAGATGTTTCTGGAATTATATTTGCCTTAGGTGAAAATTCTAAAGAGATAGATGAGATAGTAAATTTAATTGGCAATATAGCAGAACAAACTAACTTATTGGCTTTAAATGCAGCTATTGAAGCAGCACGAGCTGGAGAGTATGGTCGTGGTTTTGCAGTTGTAGCTGATGAGATTAGAGAATTGGCTGAGGAATCTTCAGTAGCTACTAGTAATATAGCTAAACTGATTAGGAATATTCAAAATCAGGTAGATAAGGCTGTTGAACAGATGAAAAATAGTGAAGGGGTAGTCAGTGATAGTGTTGAATCTATTGAAGAGACTGTTGATAGATTTAAAGATATTAAAGAGATTGCCTTAGAATTAAGTCAAGTTATTCAAAGTGTAACTTTTAATATAGATAGTATGAATCATAAGAGCCATGACATTAAAAATGCTATTGATAATATGGCTTCAGTAACTGAAGAATTTGCAGCTAATACTGAGGAGGTTTCTGCTTCTAGTCAACAGCAGTCTGCTATTACTCAAGAGATTATCAGCTCCTCACAAGAGTTAGCGATTATGTCTACTGATTTATCAAAATTAGTAGATAGGTTTAAATTTTAATTAGACTAAGGGTAAAGTTGTATTATAAATAATCTTATTTTAAGTTTAACATAAGCCATATAGATAAATTCCTTGATTAATCTCTTATTATAGTTATTAGATGATTTGGATAGAGTAAAAGAGATGACTAATAAGTGAAAGGATAGATGATTCTATATGGCTTTTTTCTATTTCATTATTTATTATTTCTTGGATTACATTCTTTAAATTTGCTGATAGAAGTAAGTTTTTTGAATAAGCTCCCAACTGTTATATAGCAATGATTTTGGGCTTGATGACAGATTTATTAATCTATTATATATATTTATATGGACATTATTTTCTATATCTGTGGAAGTAATTGCTTTAAAGATGACTGGAATAGAATATAGTTTAGGATGGAATTTAATTTATTCATATGTCTCTGGTTGAATACTATTTTTGATTTTTTTATGCTCACCATAAATTGAGGAGTAAGTATAGTGGTTGATAGTATATTTTTGATAAGAAGATAACCAATGAATTAAAAGTTACCTATAAAGGTAGTTAATTACACAAAATGGATAAACACGAACAAAAGAAATAAATAAGATAAAAATATTAGTTTTTTTCTTGAAGATAATTTAGATTTATGTTAATATTACAATGTGAATATGAGTTATGATTAAATCTGTTAAAATTAAATTGATTTTTATAATAAACAATATTAATAAAATAAAAGTATAAGTAATTCCGTATAATATCAGGGATAGGGCCTGAAAGTTTCTACCGATTAGCCGTAAACTAGTCGACTACGGGATGTTGATGTTAGTTTTAGACTACATCTTTTATCCCAAGTTACTAATTCTACATGGAATTATATCTTGGGAATTTTTTGTTTTTGACTCTAATAAAATATCTTAATTGTAGGAGGGAATTTTAATGGCTAGTTTCTTAGAAAGAACGTTTAAATTAAGTGAGAACAAAACAGATATGAAGACTGAGATTCTTGCAGGAATTACTACTTTTATGACAATGGCGTATATTTTGATTGTTAACCCTAATATTTTGAGTGCGACAGGTATGGACAAGGGTGCTTTATTTACAGCTACTGCACTTGCAGCAGTAATTGGTACTTTGGTTATGGCCTTGATGGCTAACTATCCTTTTGCTTTAGCACCAGGAATGGGGCTTAATGCTTTCTTTGCTTTTACAGTTGCAGCAAAGTATGGATGGAAGATGGCTTTGACAGCTGTATTGGTGGAAGGGATTATCTTTATTATTTTAACCTTTGTTAATGTTCGTGAGGCGATATTTAATTCAATTCCAACTAATTTAAAATATGCAGTAAGTGCAGGTATTGGTTTATTTATTGCTCTTATTGGTTTTCAAAATGCTGGTATAATTAAGGCTGACCCAGCAACTTATATAGCATTAGGAGATATAACTCATGTAACTGTAGTATTAGCAATTATTGGGGTTATTATTACAGCTATTCTTGTTGTTAAACAGGTAAAAGGAGCTATCTTAGTTGGTATCTTTGCAACTTATGCTCTAGGAATAATAGCTCAATTATTAGGAATTTATGAGGTTAATCCTGAGATTATGCAATTTAATTTAATGCCAACTACTTTATATTCAGCTCCACCAAGTATCAGTTCAATTGCTTTTAAATTTGATTTTACAAAGATATTTACTTTAGAATTTTTAGCGGTTATTTTTGCATTCTTATTTGTAGATTTGTTTGATACTATCGGTACTTTAATTGGTGTATCATCTAAAGCAGGTTATCTTAATGAAGAAGGTAAATTGCCAAATATTAAACAAGCTCTTTTTGCAGATGCTATCGCTACAACGACAGGAGCAATGCTTGGTACTTCTACAACAACAACTTATGTTGAAAGTGCAGCTGGTGTAGCAGATGGTGGGCGTACCGGTTTAACTTCGTTTACTACAGCAGTACTTTTTGGATTGGCTTTATTATTCTCCCCAATCTTTTTAGCAGTACCATCCTTTGCGACAGCACCAGCCTTGATTATTGTTGGTTTTTACATGCTTGACAGTGTAAAACACATTAATTTTGATGATTTTTCAGAAGGTATTCCAGCATTCTTTACAATGATTGCTATGCCATTTACCTATAGCATCTCTGAAGGTATAGTATTTGGTGTAGTTTCTTATGTAGTAATCAAATTATTTACAGGAAGGTCTAAGGATACACATCCACTTATGTATGTATTAGCAGTAGCCTTTGTTCTAAAATATATCTTTATGGGATAATTAAATATTGTAAGAAGAGTTCCTTGTTAACAAGGGACTCTTTTTTAGTTTATATACTAATTTTAATCCTTTAAATTGTTGACATAAATGAGTAAAAAGGTTAAAGAAGAGTCTACTGAAGAAAAAGGCTTAATTGAAGATACAGGCTAGCATTTCAAGAGATGGCTAATTTAGTTGAAGAGACATTTTCTCATACAAAGGAGTCTACATCTTTAGCAAGGGGTTGGTTATTGCTAGCAAAGATATGGTCAATGTAATTGCTGAAGTAAGAGAGATGTCTAAAGAATCGACTAAGTCTACTGAGGAGTTGGCTGAAATGTCTCAAGGTTTATATAAGTTAGTTAGTAATTATCAATTGTAACCTAATTATAGATGTTAAATTTTAGAGTAGAATCTAATGGGTATATTGCGACACTTTCAACCTCACCCCCTAGCCCCCTCTCCTTAACTAATGAGAGGGGGAAATGCTTTTTCTTCTTGTTCCCTCTCTTCAGAGGTGGAGAGGGTTAAGGTGAGGTGTGAGTTCTAAAAGTGTCGCTTTATCTATCTATTTAGACATGTTAGCAACAAGTGAGCAGTAGAGAAATTAATTTATTGCTTATTATTTTCTCACTGTCATCTAACTAAAATTAGATGATTATGATATCTTGACTTGAATAATTGGTTAATATTATATATATTCTAATTAAAGAGAAGATAAGGAGGGATATTAATGGAAAGAATAGTTGGTATCAGAAAAGAGTTAGAAGAACAGGTAGCTAAAAGAATGGTTAAAGGTATTGAAAATTTGCTTCAAGAAAATGATTATCTGGTGTTGGGTATTGTAGGTGGTAGCTCAGTTGCTGGGATATTCTCTTACCTGAAGGAATATTCTATTGACTGGAATAAGGTACATATCTTTATGGCTGATGAACGCCTTGTACCATTAGATAGTGATGAAAGTAATTATAAGCTTGCCAAAGAAGCTTTTTTAGATGAATTGATTGGAACTGGGAAGTTACCAAAGAAAAATTTACACCCCTTTGTTTATGACCCTAACCAGAAAGATTATGGCTTAAATAGTTATATAAAAGATTTGAATCAGTATGGTGGAAAGATGGATATAATACTATTGAGTGCAGGAGAAGATGGGCATACAGCTTCACTATTTCCTAATCATCCATCTATTGAGGATGAGTCTGAAGCATATATCTTAGTAGATAATTCTCCTAAACCTCCTGTTAAAAGGATAAGTGCATCTAAAAATCTACTTCTAAAAGCTAAAGAATCTTTTCTTCTCTTCTTTGGAGAGCAGAAGTTTGATGCTTATAGGAGATTTTCTGATGAAGATATTTCTATTAAAGAGTGTCCATCAAAGCTTGTAAAATCTATAGATAAATCCTATATTTTCACAGATATAGAAGAGTAATTAATCTGTATTATAATTGTTTAATTGAAATAAATATTAAAGAGTGATATAATTAAAATATTAATAAAAGAATTTTTTATCAATAGAGGTATAGAAGTCTATACTTCTATTGATAAATTTTCAAAAGATTAGATTTTTGTGGTCCTTATTATAGTTTTAATTATAAAATTTCTATGTAGAAAGAAGGAGTGTTTATGAAGTTAGATGAACATAGCCCAATTCCTTTATATTATCAGTTAGAGAATATAATCAGGGAGAAGGTAGAAAAAGGAGATTATGCTGTTGAAGAACAAATACCTTCTGAAAGAGAATTGAGTGATATCTTTAAACTAAGTAGGATGACAGTAAGAAGAGCTCTTAATGAACTGGTAGAAGAAGGTATCCTGTATCGTAAACGAGGACAGGGAACATTTGTTGCCAGAAAGAAGATAGAGTCAGTTCCAGAGTTAATGGGGTTTAATGAGCATATTAAAGCAAGGGGAATGAAACCAGAGAATAAGGTCATAGAACAAAGAGTAATACCTTGTAGTAAGTTAATAGCTGAAAAGTTAGAGATTGAAGAAGGAACTAAAGTGATTTTTACCAATAGACTACGTTTAGCAGATGGGGAACCGTTAGCTATAGAGAAGTCTTATATTCCATATGAAATGTGTCCTGTAGTACTTGAAGTAGATCTATCAGAAGGTTCTATTTATGAGTGCTTAAAGCAATCAGGTTACAAACCCACTGAAGCAATAGATGAGGTTGAAGCCACATTGTCTGATGAGGATTTAAGTCAAATTCTGAATATAGAAGTGGGTCAACCTGTTTTGAAACGTGAAAGAAAGACCTTTTCTTCTAAAAAAGTGGTAGAGTTTAGTTTTAATTTCTATCGTGGAGATAGATATACAATAATTAATAAGAAAAAGTCTTTGTAATAACTGTTTATTGGCGACATATGAGTTTAATTAGTGGTTTTTATGGTATTATAAATGGAACTTTCTAGAAGTAGTTCTAGGTTTACTTAATGCAAACGTTTTTTTAAAGTTGTTTATGTGTTTGATAGAGACTCATAAATAACAGTTGTTATTTGGGGTTAATATCTATCTATGTATTGACTTAGAACTACTTGTTGTGTTTTTTAATGAATTATTAAGAAAGGTTAAATAAGAAATAATTTTAATAATTACTTGAAATAAGAAAAATACTCTGGTATAATTTGATTACAAAGAATCGGTGGTATAGACCTATGCACCTGAGCTATAAATTTTTTGAATATCTTGGTATAGACATCTATACCTTGGGGTAAGTATATAATTGATTTGCTTCTAACCCCTTAAGCTCCCACCAAAGAGAAGGTTAAGGTAAGTTTGATTTTATTAAGCTGTGTAAAGAAATAATTTTAATATCTTAAAAGGGATGGTGGTTATTAATGGTAACGGAAAGAGGATTGAAAATTGCAACAATTGGTGGAGGAAGTAGTTACACTCCGGAGATAGTTGAAGGTTTTATTAAAAGATATGATGAGCTTCCAGTTAAAGACTTATATTTAGTGGATATTGAAGAAGGTAAGTGGAAATTAGATATCGTTGGAGCTCTAGCTCAAAGAATGGTTGAAGAGGCTGGAGTAGATATGAAGATTCACTTAACTTTAGATAGAAGAGAAGCCATTAAAGATGCAGACTTTGTAACAACTCAATTTAGAGTAGGTTTATTAGATGCTAGAATTAGAGATGAGAAGATTCCTTTAAGATATAATTGTATCGGTCAAGAGACAACTGGTGCTGGAGGATTGGCTAAAGCTTTAAGAACAATTCCTGTAATCTTAGGTATCTGTAAAGATATAGAAGAGTTAGCTCCAGATGCATGGTTAATCAACTTTACTAACCCAAGTGGAATCATTACAGAAACTGTTAATAAGCATACTAATGTTAAAGCAATTGGATTATGTAATGTTCCAGTATTAATGCATATGATTAGTGCTGACATTTTAGGTGTAGATAGAAATGATATAAGAATGGATCTAGTAGGATTAAACCACCTTGTCTGGGGGAGAGATGTTATCTATAAAGGTGAAAGTAAGATTGATGAGGTAATTGAAAGGACTCTTAGTGGTAATATAGAGACTGTTAAAAATGTGGCTAATATTCCTTGGGGAGATGACTTACTTAAGTCTTTAGGAATGCTACCATGTCCATACCACAGATATTATTATCTAACTGATCATATGTTACAAGAAGAGATTGAAGCTGCTAAGACTAAAGGAACTCGTGGAGAGGTAGTTAAAAAGGTAGAAGCAGAATTATTTAAATTATATAAAGATCCAAATCTAAAAGTTAAACCAAAACAGCTAGAACAACGTGGAGGTCAATATTATTCCGATGCTGCTTGTAATTTAATCAGCTCTATCTATAATGATAAAGGTGATATTCATTATCTTAATGTTCCAAATAATGGAGCAGTAGATTGTCTACCGAATGACTCAGCAATCGAGAGAACTTGTTATGTAGATAAAGAGGGAGCACATCCATTAAATGTTAAAGCTTTACCTACTAAAGTAACAGGTTTATTACAAGCAGTAAATGCTTATGAATCCTTAGCTGTAGAAGCAGGGGTCTATGGAGATTATGATTCTGCATTACAAGCATTAGTTATTCACCCATTGGTAGAAAGCAGTATTGCTAAGCCATTATTAGATGATATTATTAAAGAGAATATTGATTATCTACCTCAATTTAAAGCTGTAGTTGAATCTGGTAGAGTAAAATAAATTATCATTTAGATATTAAAAGAAGATACTTATCTTTAAAGATAAGTATCTTCTTTTAACTATGTTACTTTGTTGAATAAATAAAATATCTTAATTATAAAGTCAAGACAATTATTTAATAATCTAATAAATATAAAAAGAGGTGATAGATTGAAATTATTTAGACAGCTTTGTATTAGTTATCTGTTTAGCTGAAGAGCTTATAAATAGTATTTTTAATATTCCTATACCTGGCAATGTTATTGGTATGGTTATTTTGTTAGCTTTATTGTCTAAAGGAATTATTAAATTGGAGATGATAGATGATATAGCTAAATTTTTGTTAGATCATCTAGCAATATTCTTTATACAACCTGGAATTAGCTTGGTTAATAACCTCGATTTATTGAAGGAGGAATGATTACCTATCTTTACTAGTGTCTTTATTTCAACAGTAGTTGTAATAGTTGTGACAGGACTAACTATTCAATTTATAAAGAAAGGACGGCCATTATGATAGAGCTATTAAATACACCTTATCTTGGATTTATTACCTATGTTTGGTTTGATAGAGAATGATGAAGAAGTTGTCTAGGTTGATATGGCTGTAGGGATTGCAATAGCTGGTATTATGAGAGATGTATCTATGATAGGTTTGACCTATTCTATCATAGAATCTTTTCCTACATTATTTTTGGTGATTATTGGTGGAACACTAGGTAGAGGAGCTATTTGGTCAATAGAGAAGTGGATAGATAAGAAGGTAGAAGAAGATAATGAGATAATAAATGGTGGAAATATAAATATGTTAAAAAATCAGTTTGAATTTAAGATAAAAGGGGTTATTTATATGCCTGGGAAGTATGTTTTAAGGAATATCTTTGAAGCCTTTTTATTTCCTATATTATTAAGATTTGTTTGGGATAAAATGATTAGATGTTAGGGAGTAGCGGGTGGATTTTTAGCTGCTTTATCTGTAGTGGGAATAAGTTGGCTAATCAATCATTACTTCTAAAATAGAAGACGGTTATCAGAGGGAGGATTTAGTCGGTGATAATTAAAACAAGGAAGAGAAAGCAATAAATCCATTCTCTTTATTTAAGAATTTTGAATATATTTATTTGGTTATTATAGCAACTATGATGTTTATGCCAAATACAATTATGATAAGTTTTCTGCCAATGTTCCTAAAAATGTAGGGGGGACAACTAGCCATCAGGGGCTTGCTCTGTTCTTTATTGCAATCAGTGAGATGCCTATGTTATTTCTGTCTAAGAAGTTTATTATAAAGTATAAGTATAGAGTTATACTTTTATTTTCAGCTATATTCTATATAATTAGACTTACTCTATTATCTTTGGCAACTTCTCCAATTATGATTATTGGTATTGGAATGTTACAAGCGCTATCCTTTGCGGTATTCTTGCCAACTATAATCAAATTGCTCCTGATAGTTTAAAGACTACTGCACAAACTTTTGCAACCTGTTCTTATTTGGGCTTAGGTGGTATATTAGCCAATTTCCTAGGAGGATTAGTTAGAGATTATTTTGGGGTTAAAGCTCTACTTTATGGTTGTACAGGAATAATGGCTACTGTATATCAATAACTATAATTACTAATAGGGAGTTCAAAATAGATGATATGTCTATGGAGGAGAGTCTGTCAAAGGAAGTGGTATAGTTTAATTTGTTAAGATAAAATTATCCTTAATCTGTACTTGTGAGAGGTGATAAGACTTAATTTTATTGATATAATATTTTTAAAAATATTATAAATCTCTTGTAAAATAAAATGAACTATGCTATAATTAAATCAGATAAAAATTAGTTTATTCTACTTCTTGGTATAGACCTCTACACCAAGAAGTAGAATAAGTTGCGGTATAGGTGTCTATATCCTGATTTCAAGAAATTTATTTTTATGAGAGGTTATAATGATAAATTTGGTTAAATTGCCTTAATTAAAAAATTCTAAAGTACCTTGGAAAAAATAATATGATTCTCTTGTAAGATAAAGATATTTATGCTATAATTAATTTAGATGAGATGTTATTTGTTTTAGTTCTTTTGGTATAGACGTCTATACCCTAACTGTATTTTAAGGTTTTTTAGCTATACAAAAAAGACTTCACCCCATTTTTGTCGAATACATTGAGTACCTACACAAAATATAAAGACAAAATAGAGGTGAAGATACTATGTATATTCGACAAGAGTGTTTATTTTCCTTTGAAGATATAATGAGTATGCAACCAAAGAACAGATTGGAATTAATTTTTGAAAATTTGGATCTTACTCAAATATCTAGAGAAATTAAAAATAATTTTGATAGAGGTCGTAGTGATTACAATCCTACGCCTATAGTTAGAGCTCTTTTAGCTCAGCAAATAGAACAAATACCCAAAAGAAAAACAATGATAAAAAGATTAAATAATGATCCAGTGTTTAGATATGTATGTGGTTTTGATATCATCGGCAATATTCCTAGTGAAGCAAATTTTAGTCGTTATTATAATAAGTTGGTTGAAGGTACATCATTAGAAAACTTTTATTTAGAGTTGCTGAATAAAGCTTTAAAAATGAATCTTATAGATATAGAAACTGTATCTATAGATTCAAGTGCACTAGAATCTTATGAACGAGCAAAACCTAGAAAACAAATTGACATAAATAATCCTAACACCCCTGATTGGGGTTCCAAAAATGATTGTCATGGTAATCAGCTTAAATGGTATGGTTGAAAAGTTCATATGGCTTGTGATTCTAAAAGTGAATTACCTCTAGCTTTTAATATTACTCCAGCTAATCAAGCTGATTCTGAAAATGCATTATCTTTAGTTAAAGGCACACCTCAATTTCTTAAAGAAAATAATCAAATTATTCCTAAATATTGGGCTATGGATTCAGGATATGATTTTAATGGAATCCCAGAATGTAGTGTCAGTTATAGAATAATTTATTGGGGTCATTATAATGGTTGCAATAAATTTAGATGTCCTCATGTTTTGGGTAAAGTTAATTGTCCCCATGTTTCTGCATGGTGTTCAGACTCTAACTATGGAAGAGTTGTTAAAACTAGAGTTAAAGATAATCCACGATTTGTATCCATTCCCCATAGAGGGTCAGAAAACTGGCAAAAGGCATACAACAAAAGAACAAGTATAGAACGATGTTTTTCTAGATTAAAAGAAAACTTAAACCTTGAAAATGTAAAAGTCATGGGTGCTAAAAAAGTGAGAACTCATGTACTTTTAAGTTGTATAGCATTGATAACTTCTAAAATTACTATTGAAAAAATCAACTCTCCAACTTTAAAATTAACTTAATTTAAATATAGCTAATTACCTTAAAAAATGTTTTTAAGATTCTAGGGAGTAACTATACCCAAAAACAAGTTGCATTTTTTTACAATTGATTTTAATGGTATTATTTATCTAATTTTAAATAAAAGTTTGATAAATTCATAGTTCTAAAATTATTTTTCTTTATAGAGAAATTGATTTTGAAATTTGCTTAATTAAATATTAGGGTATAAGATTATAATAAGACTATAATAAGTATATAATAAGAGCCTACCTTTAGACATTTAAATTAAAGATGTCTCTGGTGGGTTCTTGTCTTATAAGGATTATATAACTTAAATAAGTATATAATCTTAAGGGATTGGGACAGTAAATGATTATTTAGTGGGGGTGATAATAGAAAGGGTTTGAGTGTGACTTTGATATAGTTATATTAGCGAATTTTTGATAAATGATTTAAGGAAAATTATTTTAATTAAGGGGGAGAACAATAATGAAGATTTTATTAACTTGTGCAGCTGGAATGAGTACTAGTTTGATAGTGGAAAAAATGAAAAAAGCAGCAAAGGAGAGATGTTTAGATGCTATTATTAAAGCAGAGCCAGTAGATAAGTTTGTAGATTTAGTAACTGAATATGATGTAGTATTATTAGGACCTCAAGTTAGATATAAGTTAGCGGAATTTAAGAAGATTGGTGCTGAACATGATATTCCAGTAGAGGTGATTGATTCAGTAGCTTATGGGATGGTAAATGGAGCAAAGGTTTTAGATCAAGCTTTAGGACTTATTAAGTAATAAGAGTATAAAAAAGATGTATCCACCGTCTATTAATGGGAATGACAGAAGATACACCAAAAAATAAAAAATTATCTATTTCAAATTATACCATAGGTATCGTATAAATAAAAGAGGGTTTAAGTATGGCTAAAGTTGGTAATCAAAGATACTTGGGAGCAGTTCGTGATGGATTAATCAGTATTATTCCTTTTACAATCTTAGGTAGTGCCCCTTTAATTTTGAGATATCCACCTGTAGATCCAACTAAGGTAGGAGCAGACCCTGGAGTTCTTATCAGAATGTTATTGGCTTGGAAGGCGTGGGCAGATGCTAATGGTGCTGCGATAATGGTGCCATTCCAAATGACCATGGTTCTATCAGGTTTGTTTGCAGTAATTGGTATCTCCTATAATATGGCTAAAACTTATAAATTAGATCCCTTATCTGGTGTAGGAATGGGATTAATGTCCTATTTGGTAGCTTCAGCTCCAGCGGCAAATGGAGCCTTACCGATGGCTTATCTTGATGTTAAAGGTCTCTTTACTGCGATTGTTGTTGGTTTATTATCAATAGAGATTCTTAGATTTATGGAAGAAAGAGATATTAAGATTAAGATGCCTGCTGGTGTACCACCAGCAGTAATGAGTTCCTTATGATGGATGCAGATATGCGTGTAGCTGGTGAAGCGATGCAATTTATTTATACAAGATCGTTCTGGAGCTTCTTTATGGTTATTGGTAGTTCAGGTGCAACATTAGCTTTCTTATTACTAAGAAGTCGTTCTAAGCAGTTAAGTAGTATTGGAAAGGTAGCTATAATACCAAGTTTATTCAATATTAATGAGCCAGTTATCTGTGGTGCACCACTTGTATTGAATCCAATTATATTTATTCCATTTGTATTTACAACTCCTATACTTGGAGTAATAGCTTATTTTGCAACTAAATGGGGTTGGGTAGGAAAAGCCTTTGTTAACTCACCTTGGACTACTCCAGCACCAATTGGAGCTTTTATTACTACCTTAAGATTATAAGGCTATTTAAGATAATAAATTTATAAGGTTACAAGATATTGAGTTTATAAGGGGGAAATTAAGATGAGTTCTGAAGAGATAATCTTTACTATTATAACAGAAGCAGGTAATGCCAAAGGGATAGCTTTTGAAGCTTTAGCATTAGCAAGAGAAGGTAAGTTTGAAGAAGCAGAGGCAAAATTAAAAGAATGTAATCAGTTTTTCCATAATGCTCATGACATTCAAACTGAGCTAATTACTAAAGAAGCACAAGGTGAGAAGACTGAGGTAGGTATTTTGATGGTTCATGCTCAAGACCATTTAGCTACTGCAACTTTAACTAAGGACTTAGTTACAGAGATGATTAAGATGCAAAGAGAGATTTATGAACTTAAAAAAGCTGGTGATTGCTAATGGCAACTAAAAGAGGCTTGAAGATTGCAACAATTGGTGGAGGAAGTAGTTATACTCCTGAGATAGTTGAAGGTTTTATCAAAAGATATGATGAACTTCCAGTTAAAGATTTATATTTAGTAGATATTGAAGAGGGTAAGTGGAAATTAGATATCGTTGGAAAGCTAGCTCAAAGAATGGTTGAAGAGGCTGGAGTAGATATGAAGATTCACTTAACTTTAGATAGAAGAGAAGCCATTAAAGATGCAGACTTTGTAACAACTCAATTTAGGGTAGGTTTATTAGATGCCAGAATTAGAGATGAGAAGATTCCATTAAGGTATAACTGTATCGGTCAAGAGACTACAGGAGCAGGTGGATTAGCTAAGGCTTTAAGAACTATTCCTGTAATCTTAGATATCTGTAAGGATATTGAAGAGTTAGCTCCAGATGCATGGTTAATTAACTTTACTAACCCAAGTGGAATCATTACAGAAACTGTTAATAAGCATACAAATGTAAAATCTATCGGTCTATGTAATGTTCCAGTTAAGATGCATATGATCAGTGCTGATATCTTAGGTGTAGATAGAGCAGGTGTGAGAATGGATCTAGTAGGATTAAATCACCTTGTCTGGGGGAGAGATGTTATCTACAAAGGTGAAAGTAAGATTGATGAGGTAATTGAAAAGTTAATCTTTGGTCAAGGAAAAGAGGTTGAAAATATTCCTGATTTTGGATGGGGAGATGATCTTCTTAAGTCATTAGGCATGATGCCTTGTCCATACCACAGATACTATTATCTAACAGCTAAGATGCTAGAAGAAGAGATAGATTCTGCTAAGACTAAAGGAACTCGTGGAGAGGTAGTTAAAAAGGTAGAAGCAGAGCTATTTGAATTATACAAAGACCCAAATTTAAAAGTGAAACCAAAGCAATTAGAGCAACGTGGAGGTCAATATTACTCTGATGCTGCTTGTGATTTAATCAGTGCAATCTATAATGATAAAGGAACAATTCATTATGTTAATATCCAAAATAATGGAACAGTAGATTGTTTACCAAATGATTCAGCAATCGAAAGGACTTGTTATGTAGATAAAGAAGGTGCACATCCATTAAATGTTAAACCATTACCTTCTAAAGTAAAAGGTTTATTACAAGTAGTAAATGAGTATGAAGCATTGGCTGTAGAGGCAGGGGTATATGGAGATTATGATGCTGCATTACAAGCGTTAGTTATTCATCCATTGGTAGAAAGCAGTATTGCTAAGCCATTATTAGATGATATTATCAAAGAGAATATTGATTATCTACCTCAATTTAAAGCTGTAGTTGAGTCTGGTAGAGTAAAATAGCTTAGTAATAAAAATATTTTAAGAGAGGGCTTATCTTGAGATTTAAGATAAGTCTTTTCTTTTATATGACTGTTAGGTGTGATAGGTGTTTAATCATGAGATAGAGATGATATTACTTGATATGGATGGTACCTTATTAAATTCAAAGGTTAGTATATCTAAAAGAAATAAAGATGTTTTAAAGTGACTTATCATTAAAGGTTATAAGGTAGTTATTGCTACTGGAAGAAATTATGGAGAAGCTCAGAGGTTAACACAAGATATACCAGGCTTGGCTTATTTAACTACTAATGGTAGTCACATTGTGGACTTCAATGGTGAGGTAATATTTAATAAACCAATTGGAAAAGAAGATGTTATCTCAATTTTACGGTAATCTTGAGGTTGCTACTATTTATTCCAGTGGCTTTATTGATAAATCGTTTTATCTTTATAGCTATTTTAGGGTTAGACTTCTATTTTAATGTAGCGTTTAAAAGACTTTAAAGGTTTTAAGTCGAAAAAATTTCTGTTTGAACGAAGCAAAAATTGAATTGAGATTTTAGAATTCAATTAAAATTTGATTAAAAAATCTAGTTAATGATAACAATAAGCAATTTGGTTGCGGAGTTAAAGTAAAAGTGTCGCAATTTACCCATTAACTACTATGATCTATATAGTTTGAATAGAACATAGTCGTATT
The DNA here is from genome assembly GCF_001693735.1 of Orenia metallireducens. GTDB lineage: Bacteria > Bacillota > Halanaerobiia > Halobacteroidales > Halobacteroidaceae > Orenia > Orenia metallireducens. The sequence continues at coordinate 236,259 of NZ_LWDV01000007.1, read as the reverse complement.
TAGAAAAGAAAATATTTGAAAGATTTTATAACTAAAATTTTAAAAGGAGGAATGTTTTTATGTATTATGAATCTTTGAAAGCTTTTCCAGATGATTTTTTATGGGGTGCTTCAACTTCAGCATATCAGATAGAGGGAGCATGGGATGAGGATGGTAAAGGACCTTCAGTTATCGATATGGCTAAACACCCAGAAGGAGTAACAGACTTTAAGGTAGCAAGTGACCACTATCACCGTTATAAAGAAGATATTGCTTTATTGGCCGAGATGGGCTTTAAAACCTACCGATTTTCTATCGCTTGGACTCGTATTTATCCTGATGGAACAGGTAAAATCAATCCTAAGGGGATTGAGTTTTACAATAATTTAATCGATGAATTGATTGCTCACGATATCGAACCTCTTGTCACAATGTATCATTTTGACCTACCTTATGCTTTACAAGAGAAGGGAGGATGGTCTAATCGAGAGACTATTGATGCCTTTGAAAATTATGCTAAGATATTATATGAGAACTTTGGTGACAGGGTTAAGTATTGGTTGACAATAAATGAACAGAATATGATGATTCTTCATGGAGACGCTATTGGTACCGTTGATCCTAATTTAGAGAATCCAGAGAAGGAGCTATATCAACAGAACCACCATATGATGTTAGCTCAAGCAAGGGCAATGATATTATGCCATCAGATGATAGATGATGCCATGATTGGTCCAGCACCGAATATATCTGCTGTTTATCCAGCTACATCTAAACCTGAAGATGTCTTAGCAGCTAATAATTTTAGTGCCATTAGAAACTGGTTATATTTAGATATGGCATGCTTTGGACATTATAATAGTATTGCGTGGAGTTATTTTGAAGAGAAAGGTTATGTACCAGAGATTCAAGAGGGTGATATGGAAATTTTAGCAGATGATGATGCTAGACCAGACTTTATTGCCTTTAACTATTATAATACAGCTACTGTAGAGGCAAGTACAGGTGATGATAATGCTAAGAATAGTACTGGAGATCAACAGATTGTAATTGGTGAAGAAGGTGTTTATAAAGGACATACTAATCAATATTTAGAGAAGACAGAGTTTGGCTGGGAGATTGACCCTGTTGGTTTCCGTATTACCTTACGTGAAATCTATAGTCGTTATAATCTACCATTAATAGTAACAGAGAATGGTTTAGGTGCCTTTGATAAATTAGAAGAAGGCGATGTTGTTAATGATGATTATCGAATTGAGTATCTTAAAAAACATATAAAACAATGCCAATTAGCAATCTCTGATGGGATTGAGTTATTTGGTTATTGTCCATGGTCAGCAATAGATTTGGTTAGTACTCACCAAGGTTCTAGTAAGCGTTATGGATTTATCTATGTCAATAGAGAGGAATTTGACTTAAAAGATTTAAGAAGAATCAGAAAGAAGAGTTTCTATTGGTATAGAGATGTCATTACAAGTAATGGTGCAATAATAGCAGAAGACAAAGAGCAAGATTAAGCTTGGAGAGGGGACTTATCTTGAGTTTTTAAGGTAAGTCCTTCTCTTTGTATTTGTTAGAAGGGGTATATACATTTATCTTGAACTATAATATTGTTGCTTAAATTGTCTATTGATAAGGAGTTATTAGAATAATAAGGAGGAAGACAAGTAGAGGTCTTTTTATTTGTACTATTTAATAACATATCACCAATTTTTTTAATAATTACTTTAGGTTATCTATTGGCTAAAAAGCTCAAGTTTGATATCAATTCTTTAAGTAAAATCTTTGTCCCTTCTCTAGTCTTTGTGAAGATATATGAGATTATGATAGATACAAGGCTATTAAAGGTTTTGTTATTTGCAGCATTGTTTCTTATAGGTCTTGCAGTAGTAAGTGTGATAATTTCAAAATTATGAGGATACACTATAGCAAAAGAAAGTGCTTTTAAAAATACTATTATGTTCTATAATTTAGGGAACTTTTCTCTTCCTTTAATAGCTTTAGTTTTTGGTGAGACTTCTTTTGCTACTTACACTATCTCTGTACAGATTAGGGTCTTACTTGTTCAGACTTTGATAACTCATACTGTGGATTTTTATAATGCTGGTAGGGGGCAGATGTTTATATAGCTAGTCTTATCTGCTTAATTATCAGACCAATTCTAGCTTATCTATTAATTTTATTATTAGATATTGATAATACTACTGCTCAAGTACTCTTCATCTCATCATATAAAATCAAAAGTGTTGAATTGAGAATAGAATTGTAATGTCACCAATGTGTATGTATTTTGTTGAAAAAGAAGATGGAAAGGCAACCGATTGGTATTTAACCCATTATACTAATAGAGCAGTAGGTCAAGTGGGGCTGATTATGAATGACTGAAGCAACAGCAGTAACACCTCAAGGTCGTATCTCACCTTATGATTTGGGGATTTGGAATGATCAACAGGTTGAAGGGTTAAAGAGGTTAATGGATTCAGTCCATCAAAATGGTTCAAAGATTGGTATCTAGCTAGCCCATGCAGGGCGTAAGGCTAAATTAAATGGTGAGATTATTGCACCTTCCCCAATTACCTATGGAGAGGATATACATACTCCCAAGGAGATGACTATAACAGAGATTAAAGAGACCATCCATGCCTTTCAAAAAGGAGCAATCAGAGCTAAGGAGGTTGGGTTTGATATTATTGAGATTCATGCTGCCTATGGATATCTAATCAATCAATTTCTGTCACCTTTAACTAATCATAGAAGTGATGAATATGGTGGGAGCAAGGAAAAGAAGTATCGCTTGTTAAGAGTGGAGTCTTCCACGTTTTTTATATCTTTTACTAAATAAAGTTAAGTTATTTCATAAAAATTGTTGGATAGATGAAGAGGATTTTAAAGGATAATTCTATTATTTGCCTTAATAAAAGAAAAATTACTTGAAAACAGAAATAACTTTTGTTATACTAATTATAGATGAAAAATATTTTTTGTTCCAGAGGGTGGTATACACCACTAGTATAGGGCTATATAATTATAATATAACGAAATACAGTCTAAATAGCTCTTGCCAAAGATATAAGTTTATAATGATTGGGTATGTAAATTTAAAATTTGACTTACTATTTTTAAGATGATAAGGATATAGTTAAGAAGTAGGTTTGATTTTAATTTTTCATGATCTATAAAAAATATTTTTGTCTAAGAAGGTGGTGTACACTACTAGTATAGAATTGTATGCTTATAAGGGGTTAAGAATATAATCTAAATAGTTTTTCCTAAATATAAGTTTATAATATAGATATGTGAGTTTAAAATTTTAAATTCACATATCTATATAAGATAGTACTTTATCTAAATTATTTAATTTAAGGAGGTAAATTTTATGAAGATTTTATTAACTTGTAATGCTGGGATGAGTACTAGTTTAATGGTAGAAAAGATGAAGGAGGCGGCTGAAACTAAGGGATTAGAAGCATTTATTAAAGCTGAGGCGGTAGATGTATTTGAAGATGTAGTAGAGGATTATGATGTTGTCTTATTAGGTCCTCAAATCAGATATAAGGAAAATGAATTTAAGAAGATTGCAGGTGAATATGGGATACCAGTAGCTGTAATTGATTCAGCAGCTTATGGGCTGGTAAATGGAGCTAAGGTTTTGGAGCAGGCTTTAGAAATGGTTAAGTAATAAATAGAGTGATACTACTATTTATAAGTTTATAAGAAAAGATTAGAAGTATTAATACTCTAAATTTATAAAAAATATAGGAGGATTTAATATGGGGAAAAATAAATTTTTTGATTTTTTAGAGAATAAATTTATGCCAGTCATGGGTCAAATATCAAATCAAAGACACTTAAGAGCAGTTAGAGATGGTTTAATTAGTACGATTCCTTTTACAATTGTGGGAAGTGCGGCATTGATTTTAAGATTTCCACCAGTAGACCCTAGTAGAGTAGGTTCTAATCCTAATTTTCTTATAAGATTATTATTAGTATGGAAGAGTTGGGCTGATGCCAATGGTGATGCTATTATGATGCCCTTTCAAATGACAATGGCTTTATTAGGTATCTTTGCAGTAATTGGTATCAGTTATAGTTTAGCTAAAACTTATAAGTTAAATCCATTATCGAGTATTGGAATGGGGCTTATGAGTTATTTATTAGTCTCTGCACCAGCTACAGATGGTACACTCTCAATGGCTTATCTTGATGCTAAAGGCTTATTTACAGCAATAATTATTGGAATTTTAAGTGTTGAATTATTAAAGTTTTTAGAAGAGAGAGAAATTACAATTAAAATGCCAGATGGTGTTCCGCCAGCAGTAGCTAGTTCTTTTGCTACTTTAATACCAGCCTTTATCCTGATGACAATCTTCTATTTTATTAGTCTAATTATTCAAAGTACAACAGGTATGTTATTACCACAGGCTATTATGGCAATGATGGCACCAGCAGTAAATGCAGTAGATAGCCCCTTTGGAGTATTCTTCTTTGCTTTATTATGCCAATTATTATGGTTTACTGGTATCCATGGAGCGTCAACTGTTGGGGCTATTCAACAAGCATTTTTAGATCAAAATTGGATGAGAAACGCAGAACTTCGTGTAGCAGGAGAGTCAATGAAGTATGTTTATACAACACCATTTTGGTCTTACTTTGTAGTAATTGGTGGTTCAGGTGCTACATTAGCATTGGTATTCTTATATCTAAAGAGTCGTTCTAAGCAACTTAAAAGTATTGGTAAATTGAGTCTACTACCAAGTCTATTTAATATCAATGAGCCAGTTATCTTTGGTTCTCCTTTGGTATTAAATCCAATTATGTTTATCCCTTTTGTTTTTGTGCAACCTATTTTGGGTGTAATAGCTTACTTTGTAGTTAAATTTGGTTGGGTTGGAAAGGCATTTATCAATCCACCTTGGACTACTCCAGCACCAATTGGAGCATTCTTATCAACACTTGATTGGAGAGCTGGGGTTTTGGTAATAGTTCTAGCAGCTTTAGGAGGATTAATGTATTATCCATTCTTTAAGGCTTATGAGAAGCAACTTGTTGATAAAGAAAGAGAAGAACAGCAAGATGATATAGCAGAAGGTTCTATTAGTTTATAAGGGGAGGGGAAGATATGAGTTCAGAAGAGATAGTATTTAAGATTATTACCGAAGCAGGTAACGCTAAGGGAGTATCCTTTGAAGCTCTTGCTTTAGCTAAAGAAGGAAAATTTAATGAAGCTGAAGAGAGGTTAAAAGAAGCTAATCACTTCTTTCATAGGGCCCATGATATCCAAACGGAATTGATTACTAAAGAGGCTCAAGGGCAAAAGAATGAAGTTAGTATTTTGATGGTTCATGCTCAAGACCATTTAGCAAGTGCTACTTTAGCAAAAGATTTAATTGGAGAGATGATTCAAATGCAAAAAGAGATTCATAGTCTTAAAGCATAGTTTAGTTTCAAATATAAGATTATGACATTTAAGTAAAGAGTATAAGGTTATAACTAGATATTATTCTATCCCTTAAGAACTCTTAAGGGATAGAATAAATTGATTATGATACCAGAAAGCAGTTATTGATAACCTTTACAGCATAGAAGTGATGGAAACTTCTAATTTTTATTTGTATAAAATAAGTTTAGGGGGTAATAAGATGAAATATATATTTCCAGAAGGATTTTGGTGGGGGGCTGCTGTATCTGCACTCCAAGTTGAAGGTGCCTCAGATAAGAGAGGAGAGACTACTTGGGATAGATGGTTTAAATTAGAACCAAATAGATTCTTTGATGGGGTAGGTCCTAAAGTAACTTCTGATTTTTACAATAGATATGAAGAGGATATAGAGTTAATGAAAGAGTTAAATTTTAACTCTTTTAGAACCTCTATTTCGTGGGCTAGATTATTTCCAAAGGGCTTTGGAGAGATAAACCAAGAAGGTGTCGATTTTTATAATAATCTTATCGATAAACTAATTGAAAATAATATTGAACCTGTAATTGCATTATTTCATTTTGATATGCCGATGGCAATGATGGATTTAGGTGGTTTTGAGAGTAGAGAGGTTGTTAATTATTATGAAGAGTATGCAAAGATATGTTTTGAGCTTTTTGGAGATAGAGTTAAGCATTGGGTAACTCATAATGAGCCTATTGTCCCTGTTGAAGGTGGATATTTATATAATTTCCACTATCCAGATGTCGTTGATTGTAAAAGAGGTATCCAAGTGGCTTATAATACTGCAATCTCTAGTGCAAAAGTAGTTAATCTTTATAAAGAGATGAGAGCAGAAGGTAAAGTTAGAGAAGATGGAAGGATAGGTATCGTATTAAGCTTGACACCTTCTTATCCAAGAAGTAATAATTCTGCTGACTTAAAGGCTGCTAGAATTGCTGATTTATTCTTTAATAAGAGTTTTTTAGATCCATGTGTTAAAGGAGCTTACCCAGAAGAACTAGTAAGTATATTGGCAGATAGAAATATGCTTCCTGTAGTTGAAGAGGGTGATAAAAATTTATTAAAAGAAGGAGTTGTAGAATTTTTAGGATTTAATTATTATTTTCCTAGAAGGGTTAAAGTAAGGGAGAATGCTGTAAATGCTAAGGCACCTTTTTTACCTGAACATTTATTTGAGTATTATGATATGCCAGGTAAGAGAATGAATAGGTATAGAGGATGGGAAATTTACGCAAAGGGCACCTTTGATACATTAATTAATATCAAAGATAATTATGGTAACCTACCAATCTTTATTTCTGAAAATGGTATGGGAGTTGAAGATGAAGCTCGATTTAGAAATAAAAAGGGATATATTGATGATGATTATAGAATTAATTTTGTAAAAGAACATTTGAAGTGGTTACACAAGGCAATAGAAGAAGGATGTAATGTTAATGGCTACCATATGTGGACTCTAATGGATAATTGGTCCTGGATGAATGCTTACAAAAATAGATATGGATTTATTGAAGTTGATCTTGAAGATGATTTAAAGAGAACCATGAAAAAGTCTGGATATTGGTTTAAGGAAGTAGCTCAGAATAATGGTTTTAATGATTAGATACCATTTTAAATCAAATATTGTAACAATGTAATTCAAATTTCTATTTTAATTTGGAGTTCTCTAATATTTGCTATAATAATTTATTAGTATTGCTTTCATTTATATAGATTGAATTAAAGTTCTTCATATTAAAATCAATATAAAAAGAAGGTTTAGACGCAGATTTACGCAGATAAAAGATTAAATAAATTGAGCTTTTAAATCGAATCTTAGTCAGATTTTAGTCTGCGTCAAAAAAGTTGTGATTTATATCTTTTTTACTAAAATTATTAATTCAACTTATATATGTATATCTCAATAATATTTAGGTTATTTGAAAGTAAAATTAACTAGTGTTATAATAAACTAGAAGCTATATTAATGATTCTAAAAGAAATTAAACCAGTTTAATATCAGTAATAAATAAGGAATGTATAGGTTATTAAAACTTATATAGAGATAAATAACTAAAGTAAAAGAGGAGATATAGGATGAAATTAGATGAGAGCAGTCCAATTCCATTATATTATCAATTAGAGAATATAATTAAAAGAAGAATAGAGATAGGAGAATATAAGTCAGGAGAGAGAATTCCTTCTTTAAATCAATTAAGTGAGGAGTTTAATCTTAGTAAAGCAACTATTAGTAAGGCTGTTGGTAATTTGATTGAAGAAGGTATTTTATATAGAGAGAGGGGTCAAGGAACCTTTGTTTCAGAAGAAAAGGTAAAAGACTTCACCGAATTTAAAGGTTTTACTGAAACTATGTTAGCAGAGGGTAAGAAACCCTCAACTAAAGTTCTCTCACAGGATGTAATTTCTCCTAATGAGCTAATTTGTGATAAATTAATGATTAATAATAATCAAAAGGTAATTTTGACAGTTAGATTGAGAATTGCTGATGATATACCTGTTGCCTTTGAAAAGTCTTATATCCCATATGCATTGGCTCCAGGATTATTAAAATTAGATTTAGCTAAAGATTCTATCTATCAGCACCTTAGAGAAGAAGGATATACTCTAACTAAAACTATTCAGGAGATTGAAGCAATAGAAGCAGATAAAGAGTTAAGTGATATACTAAAAGTTAAGCAGGGTAAAGCGGTTTTAAAGAGAAGAAGAGTAACTTTGTCTAATGACAATCCTGTTGAGTTCAGTCTTAGTTTTTATCCTGGAGATAGATATGTTATAACTACTGAATCTGTATCTACAACTTAATAATATTATTGATTTTTAAAAATCAGCTTGTATTACAGGCTGGTCTTTTTTTATCATTCTACTTTTATACTTTAATAGGTTAAATTACTGGTAAAAGGCTAGAAAGTTTATTATAATATAGTTAAGAGGTTAAGTGTAAATAATTTGTGGAGGTGTATATTTTTGAATTCTAAATTAAAAGATAAATTTACTGATCAGTTATTTGAAGCTATCTTATTATTAAATAATAAAGAAGAATGTTATAAATTCTTTGAGGATATAAGTACTGTCAATGAACTAAAATCTTTAGCCCAAAGGCTAGAGGTAGCACGTATGTTAAATGAGGGTTATACATATGAAGAGATTGCTGAAACTACTGGAGCGAGTACTGCTACTATTAGTAGAGTAAAACGTTGTTTAAATTATGGTGCTGATGGTTATCAGTTAATCTTAGAACGTATGAAGGATAATGAATAACTATTAAATAGTGATAAAAAATAATAAGGTTATAAGAACTTTGATAGGGGGGTATGTCTTGTTAAAAATTGAAGAGATAGAGTATCTAGGGTGGGAGGCATACAGGTTAGAGAATAAGTATTTAAGTATAGTTATTCTGCCTAAAGTAGGAGGGCGGATTATCAGTTTTTCTAATAAAGAGGATGAAATATTATATACAGCACCTAACTTACAAGGGATGACCTTAGACTTATTAGAGATTGATAATATTAAAGAATATAGAGAAAAAATCAAGTATATTGCTTTAGGTGGCTATAAGACTTGGTTATCTCCTCAAAGTAATTGGGATTGGCCTCCTTACCTTGATTTGGAATTAGGAAGTTATAAGTGTACCTATCATCATAGTGAAGATAAGATTAAGGTCAATCTTATAAGTCCAATCTGTAGAGAGAGTAAGATGCAATTAACTAGGACCATTGTCTTAGAAAGGGATTCTTATAGCTTAAAGATTGGACAAGGCATGAAAAATTGCAGTTTAGAGAATAAAGAGTGTGGATTGTGGGATGTAACTCAAATTGCCGATAATGGACAGGTTATTTTGCCTATTTCCTCTTTTAAAAAGATTAAGAACCTAATAGACACTGATGGTACAGAAGGTATAAAAGTACTAGAAGTCAATGAAGAACTTTATGCTATTATTAATTGTTTTGGTGATAAGATGTTTAAGATAGGGACAGATTTTTCTGCAGGTTGGGTACTGGCTATTATTGATAAAGGAGATAAAAGGCTGGGATATTTAAAGAGGTTTCCTATCTTTGAAGGTGCAAATTTTGGTCATGGTTGTGCTGTTGAAATTTTTGATATATCTAACTTTAACTACTTTGAGATAGAGGTTCATGGTCCTTTATCTGAATTGCTTCCTGAAGAGGAATATGGTTTTGTTGAAGAGTGGGAATTATATAGCTGGGATAATCAGATGACAATAAAGGATATAATAAAAAAATTGATCTATTAGATAATCCCCTTTTAGGGGGTTATTTTTATATGAATTTATAGATGTTAAAATTATATAAAATCTTTAGTATTATAGTAAGAATTAATAATTTTTTTTATAAGACTAGGATAGAATATTATTAAAGGAGGTTTAATATGCAAGTTGTTCATGCTACCTTTGCATCAGGTGAAGGAAAAGATGCTGTTGATTTACTAAAAAATTTGGGAGTAGAGATTGAAGATTATAAATTAATTGAATCTAAATCAGGGGATTTGCTTATTATAAATCTGCTATATCATAATGTTGATGTATTGATAGATAAGTTAAAGAATCGCTTTGATTTTACCAATAATGTACATAGAAGTTTAATAATCTTTACCCCAGATACTGTAATTCCAAGTAATAAAGAGAAGGCTAAAAAAGAAGATTATAGGGCCAGTCGGGAGACGATTGTTAGTTATGCTAAAGAGAATAGTGAGATAAGTGGACAATTGATGTTTTTAGCTGTGGTAGCTGCTATAATTGCTACCTTAGGATTAATTCTTGATAATACTCCAGTAATAGTTGGGGCAATGATTATCGCACCTGTATTTGGACCGATAGCTACGATGGCTATAGGAATTGTATTGGGAGATTTAAAGCTGTTGGTCAAAGGGATTATAGTAGAGCTAGCAATTATGGGGATTGCCATTACTATTGGAGCTATGTTTGCCTTCATAATTCCTAATGTCTCGATAACCCATGCCTTACAGGTGAGGATGTTACCCACCTTACCAGATCTACTAGTAGCACTAGCGGCAGGTGGGGCAGGGGCTTATGCATTGATTACCCATGTTAAGTCACAACAATTAGTTGGAGTAGTTATTGCTGCTGCTTTAATTCCTGTTATGGCTACTATAGGTGTTGGCATCTCCCTTGGGAATGTAGATATGATAATTGGTGCATCATTATTATTACTTGGCAACTTATTTACTTTATTATTGGCTATAATCATGGTATTTTATTTTAAAGGATTGAAGCCACAATGGTGGTATGAGTCTACTGCTAAAAAATTGATTAAGAAGAGTTTGATTGTGTTGACTATCTCAGTAATCTTGCTTACTATACCATTATCTATAATAACTTATAATCAGATGGTTAGAGAAGAACCTGAAGATGTAGTTCGTAAAATTTATCGGGAGAATTTTGGTGATGAATTAGAGAGTAGATTATTCTCGATTGATGTTAAGGATAAGAAGGTTGATATTGTCCTATATACTCCTATTAATACCGATAAGTATTATTTTAAATTATTAGCAGATAAGATAAAAGAGAGTCTTGGAGCTGACTATCAGGTTATCTTTGAAATCATACCAACTCAAAGATTGGAGACACCACTATAATATTCTTGACAAAAGATGAACATTCTGTTAGAATATGAATAACATATAAACATAGTGATTTACTCGGTTTTAAATATAAAGGAGGGATAAAGATGAGAGTTGTAAATAATATTACTGAATTGATTGGTCAGACTCCTATGGTTAAATTAAATAGAGTGGTACCAGAGGGTGCTGCAGAGGTTTATGCTAAGTTAGAGTCATTCAATCCTGGAGGAAGTGTTAAAGATCGTATCGCCCTTAATATGATTGAGAGTGCTGAAGAAGAAGGTTTATTAAAAGCAGGTGGTACAATTATTGAGCCTACTAGTGGTAACACTGGAATTGGTTTAGCAATGGTTGGTGCTGCTAAAGGATATAAGGTTATTTTAACAATGCCAGATACGATGAGTATCGAAAGAAGAAAGATATTAAAGGCTTTTGGAGCAGAAATTATGTTAACACCTGGTGAGAAAGGGATGCCTGGTGCAATAGACAAGGCTAAAGAACTGGCAGATGCTAATGATGATTATTTTATGCCACAGCAATTTATGAATGCAGCTAATCCTGATGTACATAGAAAGACAACTGCTAAAGAGATTATAGAAGCTACTGATGGGAAGTTAGATGCTTTTGTAGCAGGTGTAGGAACTGGTGGAACCGTTACTGGAACTGGAGAAGTCTTAAAAGATGAGATTTCAGGGATTAAGATTGTGGCAGTAGAGCCAACAGGTTCTCCGGTATTAAGTGGAGGAAATCCTGGACCACATATGATTCAAGGAATTGGAGCAGGATTTATTCCAGATGTGTTGAATACAGGTATCTTAGATGAAATTAAACAGATTGAGAATGAAGAGGCTATGGAGATGGCACGAAAACTAGCTGTAGAAGAAGGGATTTTAGTTGGAATCTCTGCTGGTGCAGCAGTAGCAGCAGCTGTCAAAGTGGCTGAAGAATTAGGAGCAGATAAACGAGTTGTAGTAATCCTTCCAGATACTGGAGAGAGATATTTAAGTACTACACTGTTTAAGGCAGAATAATTAATACAAGTTTATAGTGTATAAGTGATAGTTAGGTTCTTAAAATTGAAGAAAATTAATGTTTGAACGAAGCAAGTATTCTAAAAGAATAATAGATTTAAGATAATCTTTGAATTAGGACCCTTAAATTTCTTAACCTCAACAGATATTGATTGCGTAGTGAGTGGGCTCTGCCATGAAGAGTTTTGCCCTATAGACTCGTAGGTATATTTTCTTCTTGATTGGATTGGCTTTGCACGAAAGGGAATTGCATTATATTCCCTGTAGGATCACAAAGGGTTTCCTGCAGGTTTTTACTAAAAACCTTCCGTAATAAATTTAAGAATGAACCCGTAGGTTTGGTCACTTTTTCGTCCTGAAGGCACTACGCCTAAAGAAGTACTCTTGGGGTGAAACCTAATAATTTTGTCTACTTTTTAAAGTGAAACTATCGTAATATACCAATTAACAATCACTATATATTGAAAAGTAATTAATGAACATAAATACAAAAAACTGAATACAAACTCTTATCAAGAGAGGTGGAGGGACTGGCCCGATGAAGCCCAGCAACCATCCCTGACAGGGAAAGGTGCTAATTCCAGCAATACAGATAAGTATTGAGAGATGAGGGGATATATATGTCTATAAATCCTCTTCTTTCAAGAAGAGGATTTTTTGATTATAAAACAAAGTATTTTTATTGACATACTAGTAATAATATGATAATCTTTTTAATAATATAAATACATGAAAACAAAGTGGAATACTAGGAAATGGAGTGGTGGAGAATGAAAATTAAAGTTAATGGTAAAGCAGTAGAGTTGGAAAAAGAAATAACAGTTAGTGAATTATTGGTAAAAGAAGATGTAGATATGCCAGATATGGTATCAGTAGAGTTAAATGGTGAGATTTTAGATAGAGATACTTTCTCAGACACAGTTGTAAAGGATGGAGATCAGGTAGAATTCTTATACTTTATGGGTGGTGGAGCAAGTGTACGATTTTAGTGAAGAGCAGTTACAGAGATATTCAAGGCACATTATTTTGCAGGATGTTGGTGTAGAGGGGCAAGAGAAATTGTTAACTTCTTCAGTATTGATTATAGGAACTGGAGGACTTGGAACACCAGCAGCACAGTTTTTAGGAGCAGCTGGTATCGGTAAAATCGGTTTAGTAGATGCAGATAGGGTAGAACTTTCTAATCTACAACGCCAAGTCTTACATCATACACCTGATGTGGGTAAGTTAAAGGTCCAATCGGCTAAAGAGAAGATTAATGCTATGAACCCTGATGTAGAGGTTAAGACTTATGATTACTACTTAACTTCTCAAAATATTAAAGAGGTTATTAGAGAGTATGATTTTATAATAGATGGTACTGATAATTTCCCGGCTAAATTCTTAATCAATGATGCATGTGTAATGGAAGGAAAGCCTTTCTCCCATGCGGGAATAATCAGATTTGGAGGGCAGACCACAACTGTAGTTCCAGGAGAGGATACACCATGCTATAGATGTATGTTCCCTCAGCCACCTAAGCCAGGTTCAGTTCCTTCTTGTAAGGAAGCAGGAGTTATAGGGGTAATGGGTGGAGTAATTGGAACTATTCAAGCAACAGAGGCTATTAAGTATATCTTAGGAAAAGGTGAACTATTAACTGGAAAATTACTAACATATGACGCTTTAAAGATGGATTTTAGAAAGATTAATCTTAATAAGAGAGAGAACTGTGGAGTTTGTAGTGATAACCCAGAGATTACAGAATTGATTGATTATGAACAAGGGGTTTGTGAGTTATGATAATTAAATTGAAAGATGAGCTATATCAGAAGTTATTGAATCATACCCAAGCTGAATTTCCTAATGAGGCCTGTGGCTTAGTAGCTGGAGTAATAACTGATGATGAGATTGAAGTTAAAGAGGTATATACTATGACCAATCTAGATGCTTCAGCAGAACACTTCACAATGGACCCTAAGGAGCAGTTTGCGGTAGTTAAAGAGGTTAGAAATAAGGGCTATGATTTGATTGGAAATTATCATTCCCATCCTTTTACCCCTTCGCGTCCTTCAGAGGAGGATAAGAGGTTGGCTTATGATGAAGATGCAATCTACTTTATCTTATCGTTAAAGGATGAAGATCCAGTATTAAAGGCCTTTAGCATTAAAGAACAGAAGGATGTTACTCAGGTAGAGATCGAATTAATTTAATGAAAGGAAGGTGAAGAGTATGAGTAATCGACCGACTTTTAATATTCCAGATACAGTTAAAGAGGATACGAATAATTATCCAGCTTTAGTTGAGCAATTTATAAAAGGAGACTTAGATGATGCTAGATTTAAAGGGCGTAGAGTCCCAATGGGAATTTATAGTCAAAGGGGTTATGAACCAGGTGAGGAGAGATATATGGTAAGAGTTAGAGTTCCTGGTGGAGTAGTGACTAAGGAACAGCTAAGAACTTTAAATGAACTAAGTAAAGAGTATGGAAATGGATATGTCCATATTACTACTAGACAGGATGTACAGATTCACCAGGTTAAGATAGAGGATACTCCTGAAGTACTATTTAAGCTATTAGAGGCTGGATTAAGTCCACGAGGTGGTGGAGGTAATACTGTTAGAAACATCTTAAATTCTGCTAGAGCAGGAGTGAATCCTGAGGAAGCTTTCGATACTACACCTCATAACTTGGCTTTAACAGAATATCTAATTAAGACACGTTCTTCTTTTAACTTACCAAGAAAGTATAAGATAGCTTTCTCCTCTGACCCTAAAGATGACTCTTTAGCCACGTTAAATGACTTAGGTTTTATAGCTATTAAGCAAGATGGTAAAAGAGGCTTTAAGGTATATGGCGGAGGAGGAATGGGCGGTTCCTCAGAATTGGGTATAGTTTTAGAGGAATTTGTAGAAGAGGATAAGATCTTCCATATAGCAGAGGCAATTAAGAGATTCTTTGATGAATATGGTGATCGTAGCAATAAACATAGAGCTAGACTACGTTTTGTCAGAAAGAGACTTGGTGATGAAGAGTTTGTAAATAAATATAAAGAGTACTTAGCAGAGGTATTAGCAGAAGATTTAGAGGTTGAAGATTTAAATAGATATGAAGAATTAAGAGAAAGTAAGGGTGAGAAGATTGACCTAACTGCTGATTATCTCTATCAAGAGAAGGTAGAGGGCTACTATTCTTTAGAGTTGAGAATGGAGAATGGAGACATCAGCTATGATGAGTTAAATTCCTTACTAGATTTATTAGGTGATAGTGAGATATCATTAAGAACTACTATTAAACAAGGCTTATTAATCAGAGGTGTTAAAGGTCAACAGTTAGAGAGATTAATTGAGAAGATTAATCAGGTTAATCCAAACCTAGTAGTTTCCAATATGGGAACAATGCCTGTCTCTTGTAAAGGTGCATCTACTTGTAAGTTAGGGTTATGTGTCTCACCTAATTTATCAGAGGCTATCAGAGAGAAATTAATCACTTTAGGTGATAAATTACAAGCAGCATTACCTCAAATCTATATCAGTGGTTGCCCAAATGTCTGTGGACAGCATATCATCGGTAATATTGGCTTTGAAGGTAAAGCTAAACGATATAATGATAGATTGGTTCCTCACTATGCATTATTCTTAGGAGGAAATGTAGAGGAAGGCAATAGTAAGTATGGAGAAGCTGCTATAGATATTCCTGCTAAGAGAATACCAGAATTTTTAGCAGAGTTGGCTAAATTATTGGCTGATGATCAAGATTATAATCGAGTAGATTTTAATGAATACTTAGATAAGGGTGGAAAAGATAAGATAGTTGAACTAGCTGAGCAATTCATTGAGATTCCTACTTATGAAGAAGACCCAGATATTTATAAAGATTGGGGTAAAGAAGAAGACTTCTCCTTAGCAGGTAGAGGACCTGGAGAATGTGGAGCAGGTGTAATGGATATCATTCAACTAGATATCAATACTGCTAAATCCAATTATCAAAAAGCTATTAAAGAAGAGGATAATAATGAACTTTATAAAGCGACCGTCAATGCTTCTAGATCATTACTAGCCGTTAGAGGTATAGATACAGATAAGGATAGAGTTATTTTATCTAAATTCAAAACCGAGTTTATTGATAAGAATTTGGTGGATAAAGGTTATGCTGAAGTTTTAGATGCTGCACTAGATTATAAATTAGGGGATATTGATAGCTTATTATCTTATCAAGGGCAGATAAAGGGCTTAATTGAGAGAGTAGAATTTTTATTCAACTCTTTAAATGCTAAGTTAGAGTTTGAATTAGAAGAAGTTACTAGTGATAATAATAACGAAGATAAGAATATCTTAGATAGTAAGGTAGTAGATTTAAGAGGGGTAAAATGCCCAATGAACTTTGTAAAGGCTAAAGTGGCAATAGCACCTCTTGATTCAGGGGAGATATTAGATATTTATTTAGATGAGGGGGCACCGATAGCGAATGTTCCTCAGAGTTTAGCTTCAGAAGGGCATGAGATCTTATCTAAAGAGAAGAGAGAAGACGGTTCTTATAGCTTAAGAGTTAAAAAAGCATAGTGTGAGTATCAGGATAAGTGTGAGTAAGTTGATTTATTAATTGCTCGCACTAATTTCTCACACAAAATATTAGGGAGGAGAATATAATGGACTTTGAAACGGAGTTGGTAAATTTAAAGATCAAGGATCAATATGGTGCGACAAATACTCCAGTCTACTTAAATAACTCTTTTGCTTATGACAATGCTGAGGATTTGGAGAAGGTATTTAATAATCGGGCTATGGGATATATTTATTCAAGAATTAGTAATCCCAGTACTAAGAGTATAGAGGATAAGTTGGCTAGCCTTGAAGGTGGAAAACAGGCCATATTATCTGCTTCAGGAATGGCTGCTATCTCTACAGCTACTTTAACTCTCTTAGAAGCAGGTGATGAGTTTATCTCAACTAGCTCTTTATTTGGTGGAACTTATAATCTCTTTAAGAACTATCAAAAGTATGGAATCACACCACGTTTCAGTCAAGGTATTGAAGTAGAGGATATTGCAGAGTTAGTAACTAACAAGACAAAGTTCGTCTTCTTAGAGACACTGGGTAATCCTAAAATGGATATCCCAGATATCAAAGGTATAGCTAAACTCTGTCAGGAGAATCAGATTCCATTGATTGTTGATAGTACAGTTACAAGCCCTGTACTAATTAAGCCAATTGAGTTAGGGGCAAATCTTGTAATACACTCAACTTCAAAGTATATTAATGGCACGTCTAACTCCATTGGTGGAGTGATTATCGATGGAGCAAACTTTGATTGGACTACTTTTGATAACTTTGCTGAGTATAAGAGATTTGGAAAATTAGCCTTTACAGCTAAGGCTAGAGGAGAGGTCTTTAAGGACTTTGGACCTTGCTCATCTCCATTGAGTTCTCTTTTAAATGAATTGGGTATCCCTACTTTAGCTTTAAGGATGAAAAAACACTGTCAGAATGCTTTAGAGTTGGCTGAATTCTTGACAGAGCATCCAAAGGTAAAAGAGGTCAATTATCCAGGTTTAGCGGATAATAAGTATAATAAGCGGGCTAAAGAGTTATTTAGTGATGGTTTTGGTGGCATGTTGACCTTAAGAGTTGGTAGTAAAGAGAAGGCATTTGAAATCATAAATAATTTGGAGTATTTCTATAACTTAGCCAATATTGGTGATGTTAAATCATTGGTTATTCATCCTGCATCTACAATCTATGCTGGCAATACAATAAAAGAGAGAGAGGCATTAGGTGTGTATAATGATTTGATTAGAGTAAGTGTAGGAATTGAAAATGTAGAAGACCTTAAAGCAGACTTTGCACAGGCACTTAAATAATAATGTAGCATAATAGTAATTTTAAATTAAAAGATTAGGGAGGAGTTTGAGTATGGGGGAATCGAATAAGAATATCGTTTGGCATGAAGGAAAGGTAAGTTATCAAGATAGATGTGATAATTTAGGGCAAGAGGGTTTAGTTGTTTGGTTTACGGGGCTTTCAGGAGCTGGTAAATCTACTATTGCTGTAGAGGTTGAAAAGGAATTGATTAAATTAGGTAAGGTTGTTTATCGTTTAGATGGTGATAATGTACGTCATGGTTTAAACTCAGATTTAGGGTTTACTGCTGAAGATAGAAACGAGAATATCCGTAGAATCGCTGAAGTAGCAGCATTGTTTAAGGATGCAGGCTTAATTACATTGGCTTCTTTTATCTCCCCTTATCAAGAGATTAGGGATTTTGCTCGACAAAGAGCAGGAGAAGATAACTTTATTGAGGTTTATGTTAAGGCAGATGTAGAGACTTGTGCTGAACGTGATCCTAAAGGATTATACGAGAAGGCTAAAAGTGGAGAGATTAAGAACTTTACTGGAATATCTGCTCCTTATGAAGTACCAGAGAATGCTGATTTAGTATTAGATACCGTTAAATTATCGGTAGAAGAGGCAGTAACAAAAGTTTTAGAGTCTATTGACCAAAGACAAGGAGTAATTAAAAATAAGTTAAGGGTTGTGGGAGAATAACCAATATTATTAGAGAAATCTAATAATGTTATTACAACCTGAAGGAGTGGCTGTGCCTGCTAAAAATTCTATTGCTCTTTTTGGAAATAAAGAGGAATCAATTAGAAGTAAAGCAGTCCTACCTAATTTAAAGCAAGATTTGAAGCGAGAAGAGTTAGTTAGCTAATAAGAAACTATACTTGTGATCAATTTATCTCTCGTGATATTTTAAGATACGAGGTTAAGGCTTAGATATAGATTACAAGATATATTATGATAGCAAATTGGCAACACAGAAGTAATGATTAGTAATAAATAAGTAGTAAAAACAGAGAATCAAAGGTGATATAAATTATATTGAATAGATTTATTAGGCAGTTAAATCTGCTTTGTACTTAATTAGAGAATACAACGGTAAATAGATAATAAGGAGTTGCTATAATGTTAATTGAAGCTCATGGTGGAAAGTTGATTAATAGGGTATTAGAAGGAAAAGAACGTGAAGATTTATTAGAGAAAGCTGTTGAGATGCCACAGTTAAAGTTAAGTTTAAGGGATTTAACTGAGGCTGAAAATATAGCAATTGGACTTTATAGTCCCTTAGAAGGTTTTATGACTGAAGCTGATTATATTAAAGTCGTTGAAGATATGTACTTAAGTAATGGTTTGGCTTGGACTATTCCTGTTGTATTAGGAGTTAGTAAAGAGGAAGCAGAAGATTTAGAGGTAGGTCAAGATGTGGCTTTAACTGATAGTGAAGGAACTGTATATGCAGTCTTACATTTAGCCGATAAGTATGAGTATGACCAAGAGAAGGAAGCTGAATTAGTATATAAGACTACAGAGACTGAGCATCCAGGCGTAGTAAAGGTTTATGAACGTGGTGATGTTTTATTAGGAGGTAAGATCTCATTATTAAGAAGAATTGAGCATAAGCTATTTAATGAGTATCGATTAGATCCAAAGGATGTTAGAGAATTAATTAAAGAGAAGGGATGGAAGCGAGTAGTAGGTTTCCAGACTAGAAATCCAATCCATAGAGCCCATGAATATATTCAAAAGTGTGCTCTAGAAATCTGTGATGGTTTACTGTTAACACCATTAGTAGGCGAGACTAAGGGTACTGATGTTCCAGTAGAGTACAGAATTGAGAGCTATGAGGTAGTAATGAATAAGATTTATCCTCAAAATAGAACAGGCTTGGCTGTGTTTCCGGCAGCAATGAGATATGCAGGACCTAGAGAGGCAGTATTCCATGCATTATGCCGTAAAAATTATGGTTGTACCCACTTTATTGTTGGTCGTGATCATGCAGGTGTGGGAGATTATTATGGAACATATGAAGCTCAAGAGATGTTTGATAACTTTAAACCTGAAGAGATAGGAATTGAACCATTACGTTTTGATCATGCTTTCTATTGTAAAGAGTGTGAAAGTATGGCTACTGCGAAGACATGTCCTCATGGTCAAGAAGACCATATCTTCTTAAGTGGTACTAAAGTACGTGGACTATTAAGAGATGGAAAGAGACCACCAAAAGAGATGACTAGACCAGAGGTAGCAGATGTATTGATTCGAGGAATGGCGAAATAAGTGCTAAAGTTTTATAAGCACTTATTGAGCACAAAGAGTTATAAGAATAATAAGTTAATAATGAACATTTAATAGTGGAATCATGTTTCTGTTTTTTAAAATTGTAGGGGCGGACTTTGTGTTCGCCCTGTATTTAAATATCTTTGATGCATTATTAATTTAAAATTTAACAGTCGATAATGTACACTGTGCATTTAAAAGGGTGATGAAGATGAATAAGATAGATATTGTTAAATTAAAGACTGACATTTTAATTATTGGGGGAGGAGCTGCTGGATGTTATGCAGGAGCTAGGATAAAAGATGAACAACCTGAGGTTAATGTCTTAATAGTTGATAAAGCCCATATCAAGCGAAGTGGTTGTTTGGCAGCAGGAATTAGTGCAATCAATGCTTATCTAAATCCTGGAGTAACACCAAAGGATTTTCTCGATTATGTTAAGAAGGATTCAGAAGGTCTGGTAAGGGATGATCTGGTTTATACTCTTGCTCAGGGATTAAATAAAGCAACCAATTGGCTTGAAAAGTGGGGTTTACCTTTCTTAAAGGATGAAGTAGGTAATTATGTAGCTAAAGGTAAGCGAAGTGTCAAGATTAATGGTGAACATATTAAGCCGATTATGGCTAAAGCTGTTGAAGAGAGTGGAGTAGAGGTTCTAAATAGGGTTAATATTACTAATTATATAGTAATAGATGGTAAGGTTAGGGGAGCCTTTGGTTTTTCAGTTAGAGAGAATAAATTCTATGTTATTCAAGCCAAGGCTGTTATCTGTGCTACAGGAGGAGCTGCTGGGATTTATAAACCTAATAATCCAGGTTCAGCTCGCCATAAGATGTGGTACTCTCCCTTTAATACTGGAGCTGGGTATGCTATGGGAATTAGGGCTGGGGCAGAGATGACAACCTTTGAAATGAGATTTATCGCTTTAAGAACCAAGGATACCATCTCTCCTACAGGAGTTCTTGCTCAAAGCTTTAAGGCTAAACAGGTTAATGGTGAAGGTTTAGAATATCAGGGGGAATATAAGAAGGACTCTACCCCTTATAGGCTACATGCTACTTTAGCCGAGAATCAACAGGGTAGAGGTCCTTGTTACTTAGATGTGACTCATTTAAGTGATGAGAATAACCATCGTTTAAAGCGAGCTTATTTAAATATGTCTCCAGGAATTGTTTTAAAGTGGGCCGATGGAGAGGTAGAGCCTAATCAAAGTCCAGTTGAGATATATGGAACGGAACCATATATTGTAGGAGGACATTCTCAATCAGGTTATTGGGTCGATAGTAAAAGAAGAAGTACCTTAGAAGGTCTATATGCAGCTGGTGATGTGGCTGGTGGAGCACCTAAAAAGTATGTTACTGGTGCTATGGTTGAAGGTGAGATAGCAGGACTTGATGCCTTAAACTATATTAGTCAGCTAGACTTTACAGAGGTGGATGATGACCTTATAGATAAAGAGTTTGATAGAGTATTTTCACCCTTAGAGAAGTCGGAAGGTTTTCTTCCTGAGGATCTTGAAGAACGATTGCAGAAGGTGATGGATGAATATGCTGGAGGGCTAAGTACCAATTATCTATTAGATGAAGGAAAGCTAATTATAGCTAGAAAAGAGCTGGAAAGGTTAAAGGCTGATTTGACTAAAGGAAGGGCTGAAAATATTCATCAGTTGATGAATTTACATGAGGTCATTGATCGGGTAGATGTAGCTAGAGTGCTTGTAGAACATCTACTATATAGAAAAGAGACCCGTTGGAGATGTTATCAGGAGAGAGTCGATTATCCTAAGAAAGATGATAAAAATTGGTTTAAATTTGTCAATTCTAAGTATGATCAAAAGCTTGATAAGATTGAAATCATCGAGAGAGAACATATAAGGTTAGGTGATCTAGATGGCGGTGAAAATTGATAAAAGTTTATGTAATGGATGTGGAAGTTGTAAAGAGTCCCGTTGTGTGAGAGTCTGTCCTGGTAATTTATTATATAAGAATGATAGTAATCAAGCAGAGATAAGGGATAAACGAGAATGTTGGGATTGTGCTGCTTGTGTCAAGGAATGTCCAAGGCAAGCTATTGCAATGTATCTGCCAGCAGAGATTGGTGGGAGAGGTTCTACCTTGCAGGCTCAGGATTTAGGTGATAAAATAGTATGGAAGCTAAAGAAATTAGATGGTAGTATAGAAGAGTTTAATATTCAGAATAAATTATTATTTAATTCTAATTTATAAGCATATCATATTTTATGATGTGCTTATTTCTTCTTAAAGTAAAGTGTATAATCAAATTAAAAAGGGGGATTTTAAATGAAAAAAGTAGTTGTAGAGAGCTTTACAATGGATCATACTAAGGTAAGTGCACCCTTTGCTAGAAAGGCTGGTACTATTGAGACACCTAAAGGTGATATTATCAGTAAATTCGATCTTCGCTTCACTCAACCTAATCAAGAGGCAATGCCAACTGCTTCTGTTCATGGTTTAGAACATCTATTAGCAGGCTTCATTAGAGAAGAATTAGATGATGTAGTAGATCTTTCACCAATGGGCTGTAGAACTGGTTTTTATTTAATCTTGGTAGGAGAACGAAGTGAAGAAGAGGTAGCCGTTGCTTGGATTAATAGTCTTAAGAAAGTATTAGAAGCTAAAGAGATTCCAGCAGCAAATCCTGTACAATGTGGGAACTATAAAGATTTATCCTTATTTGGTGCTAAAGAATATGCTAAGATTGTCTTGGAAGGTCTAGTGAAGAAGTACAATTAGAGCAGTGATGATTGATAAGCAACAAGTAGAATTTAGATGTATCTTTATAGAGGGATATTGAGACACCTTTACTTCAGTTAATAGTTGATAATTAAAAGATTTTAGAGATTTTGGATCGAAGAAAATTACTGTTTGAATGAAACAAGTATTCTAAAAAATAATTAGTTTTAAGATAATCTTTGAATTAGGATTTTTGAGTTTATTAATTTCAATGAATATTGATTGTGTAGTGAGTGGGCTTTTGCCACGGAGGATTATCTTTTCAAACCCGAAGAATTACGCCTGAAGAAGTACTCTTTGGGTGAAACCTAATAACTTTGTCTACTTTTTTTAAAGTAAAAGTATAGGTATATCCCATAAACTCTTATTTTAAATTAAAATAAATTTAGATAAAAAATAAGTCTCTAATTTTTAATTAGAGACTTATTTCCAGGCTGTTGACAAAGTTATTGTCAACAGCCTTTTCTATTTATGGTATAATATAATTGACAATATATCTAAAAGGAGAAATAGAATTATGTTTGTATCTCAAGAGAAAAAACAACAACAATA